>NZ_JBHZCY010000001.1:0-192306 GCF_042786665.1 Kitasatospora sp. NPDC059146
GGCGGGCCGGGGCGGGGGGGGGGCGGGGGGGGGGCGGGGGCCCCCGGGGGGGGGCCGCGGGGCGAGCCGGCTCCCCCCGCGCCGGGACGGTCAGAGCAGGCGCAGCAGGCGGGACTCGATGGACGGCGGGTTCAGGTCGCTCTGGAGGGCCACCCGGACCTCCGTCCGGCTGTCGCCCGCGCCCACGCGCAGCGTGCCGACCTCCTTGCCCGCCTTCTCGTTGTGGCCCAGGGCGGACGGGTCCAGGGTGACGGTGCCGGTGACGCCCGGAAAGCCGGGCACCACGAGGTCGTTGGTGGCGACGACCGAGACCTTGCCGCCGAGGCCGTCGTCCACGCTGGCGACCACGTCGCCCTTCTTCACCACGGTCTGGCCGGTCAGCCCGTTCTGGGCGGCCTGGATCTGCTTGCCGCTGACCTTGAGCACGGTCGGCAGGATGCCGTCACCGGGGTTCGGGCTGGTGGCCTGCTGGCCCAGGGTGACGCCGAGGATCAGCCGCTTCACACCGCCGATCTCCTTGTAGGCGGCCCACATCAGGCAGCCGCCGGCCGGGGTGCTGGAACCGGTCTTGACGCCGATGACGCCGGTCTTCGGGTTGATCAGGTTGTTGGTGTTGGAGATCTTCACGTTGTTGAACGTGGTGTCCGGGGTGGAGACGATCTGCCGGAAGATGTCGTCCTGCATGACCTGCTCGGCCAGCTTGAGCTGGTCCTTCGCGGTGGACTTGGTGTCCGCGTTGTAGCCCGCCGGGTCGGCGTAGGTGGTGTTGGTCATGCCGAACTTGGCCGCGGTGTCGTTCATCTGCTTGACGAACGCGTCCTCGGAGCCGGAGTGGAAGCGGGCGAGCAGCCGGGCCACGTTGTTGGCGGACGGCAGCATCAGCAGTTCCAGCGCCTGGTACTCGGTGAGCTCCTGGTTCTCGACGAGCGTCACCCGGGACTCGTCGGCGTTGCCGGACTCCTGAGCGGCCTGCTTGTCCACCTTGATCTTGGGGCCGCTCTCCCCCTTCTTGAGCGGGAACTTCTGCAGGATCAGGTAGGCGTTCATCACCTTGGTGACGCTGGCGATCGAGGCCGGCGCCTCCTGACCCGAGGTGCCCAGGCTTCCGACGCCGACCACCTCGGCGGCGGACTGGCCCTTGGCCGGCCAGGCGAGGTCCAACTGGTCGCCGGCGAAGCTGAAACTGCCCGCGGTCGTCATCCGCAGCTTCGGGTCCGGCAGCGGGCGCAGCAGCTGGCCCACCACGAGCACGCCGAGCACCACGGCCAGGAAGGCCGTCCAGATGGTGACCCGCTTGAGCGCGCGGCGCAGCGGCGAGACCGGGCGGGCGTTGAGGGTGGCGAGCACCTCCATCGCCTCGGCGGTGTTCTCCGGCGAGGGCTGGGGCTGGGGCTCCGGAGTCGGCCGGGGCTCCGGCCGCGGCGGCACCTGCTGGGAGGGCAGCGGCTCGGGCCGGGGCAGCGGCGGGACGGGCGGCACCGGCCGCCGGTCCGGCTCGGGCAGCGGTGTCGGCGCGGGGGCGGGGGTGGGGGCCGGCTTCGGGGCCGGCCGGGGCAGCGGTTCGGGGGCCGGGTCCGGCTCCGGCAGCGGAGCGGGCTCCGGGGGCTCGGGGACGCTGCCGGCGGCGGGCGGCGCCGCCGGGGCCGCGGGGGTGCGGAGCGGGGCGGGCTTCTCCAGCTTCTCGGACCGGCCCGACTGCCCCGCCCCGCCCGAGCGCTGACCGGGCTGCCCGTTCCCGGTCAGTGCGACGGGCGCGGTGGCGTCGGGGGTCTCGGAGGCCTTGGAGGTCTCGGAGGTCTTGGAAGCTCCGGGGGTCTCGGGCGCGTCGGCCTTCTCCGGCTTCTCGGCCTCCGCCGGCTTCTCGGCCTCCGCCGGCTTCTCGGCCTTCGCCGCCTCATCGGGCCCGTCGGCCTCGTCGGCCTCGTCGGCTTCGTCCGCCGTGCCGGCCTCGTCGGCCTTGCCCACCTTGCCGACCGGCTCCGCCGCCGCGGTGGTCCGGATGGCGAGACGCGGGTCGGCGACGGGCGTCCGCTCGGCGCTCCCCTTCTCACCGTCGGTCTCCGGCGCGTCCTTCTCCTTCTGCGCGCCGCCGCCGGAACCGCCCTCGTCCGCGCGCTTGCGCAGCTCTTCCGGCAGGCGCAGCGCGGTGGTCCGGTTGTCCACCGGCAGCCGCAGGGCGGTGGTGCGATCGTCCGTCGGCAGCCGCAGCATGGTCGTCCGACTGTCCACATCCCGGACACGGAGCTCCACCGTCGGGCCGCCCTTGGTGCCCGCCTTCGGCCCGTCCACGGAGGAGTCGGCCGAGGTGCCGGCGGCGGTGTCGGCAGCGGTGCCAGCGGCGGGCGAGGCGTCAGCGGACGCGTCGGCGGCGGCCTCGGTCGAGGCGTCGGCCGAGGACCGGACGGCCCCGGCTGACGCCCCGGCAACCGCCGCACCCTCCCGTTCGCCCTTCCGTTCGCGCTCGCGGTCCCGCTCCCGCTCCCGCTCGCCGTCCCTCAGCACCCTGTCGGGGGACTCGCCCACGTATCCCAGCCTCCTCAACGCCCGGCGGGGCACCGGCAGACCCGATTTCGGGAAGCCGACGCCCCGCCCCGTGTACCTGTACAGTCTCCGCCACCGACGGCCGTCCGGCCGCGCACACCCCGCCCGACCGGGGCTTATTGCCGCCGCACGGCCGCAACGCGGTCTGTTCAAGGGTCAGACGCCGGGCCCGAGGCCGCCGGTTCCGCGCCTTCACCGCAAGGTCACGATTCGGAGGCGTACTCGACAAGCCCGTGTGAGAGGCGTCACCCTGTCTCTCATCCACGCGGGGAGGCTTGGATGGGCAAGAGCCGCAGAACTGTTCCCGAGGAACTCTTGCTGCTCGCTTTGGACCCGACCACGGGTACCACGGCGCAGCCGCAGACCCTCGACCTCGGACTCGCCGGGGCCCAGCTCGTCGAGCTGTCCCTGGCCGGACGGATCGTACCGGAGGGTGACCGGATCGCCGTCGTGCTCGCACGACCGACCGGTGACCCGACCCTCGACCACGCACTGGAACTGCTGCGCCGACGCGGCAGTCCGGTCCGCGCGGCGCACTGGATCGGCGGGCCCCGGCTGGGGCTGCGGCAGACGTACCTGGCGCACCTGGAGCGCTGCGGCATGGTCACGGCCGTGCCGGGGCAGGTGTGCGGGGTGCTGCCGACGACCCGGTACCAGGCGTCCGACGACTGCACCAACGCCGCGATCAAGCAGCGGCTGGACACCGCGATCCGCACCGGCGTGCCGCCGGACCCGCGGACGGCCGCGCTGGCGGCCCTCGCCCACTCGGTGGGGCTGGGCAAGCACCTGTACCCGGGCAACGAGGGCCGGTCCTCACGGTCGCGGCTGCGCGACCTGATCCGGTACGACCCGTTGGGCGGGATGGTCGCGCATGCCGTGATGGACGTGCAGAACGGCCTGCCGGCGCAGCAGAACCGTTCATCCCAGGGCCCTGGGGCCGGTTCCGGGGCCGCTTCCGGTCGCTCCGGTGCCCGTGCCACGGGCCGGTCCCCGGGCGGGCGGGTCCCCGCGCCGCGGGTCGGGGTGCGCTGACCCGGGCCGCCGGACCCGTACCGGGCGACGACCCGGGCGGCACGTCCGACGACCCTGACGACGCCCCGGAGGACGGCACATCCGACGGCACGTCCGACGGCACGTCCGACGGAAGGTCCGACGGAAGGTCCGAGGGAACGCCCGGCAGCGCACGGCGCACCGTTCGCGCCCCTCGGCGGCGCTGAACGACCTTTCGCACTTCTCCGCACCATCAGGACGACCGGTTCCACCCGCACCACCGGCACCGCCGGAGGCATCGGGCACACCGGAAGCACGAGAAGCACCAGGAGCACAGAGGGGCGGTCGCCCCGCGACGCGAGTCGCCCGGCGACCGCCCCTCTGCCGTTCCCGCAGGCCCGTGGGGGCCCACCGCAACTACCGGTTCGAGTCGCCGAGCCGCATTACCACCTGGGGGCTTCCGCTGTCTCACAGACGCGCTTTTCCGATGATCTGTTCTACCGCGCTGCTGTGATTCCCCGGCGCCGACCTGGCCCAAGGTGACATGCTGCTCCAAGTCAGGGGGGTTGGTCCCAATGTCCGAAGTGTTCCGAGGGCTGCCGTTCCAACGATCACCAGAGGTTCGGCCGGAGGTCGACGTGTCCGCGAACATCAATCCCACCGTGCGCCGCCGACGCCTCGGCTCCGAGCTGCGCAAACTCCGCGAGGGCCTGGGGATGACGGCGGAGGAGGTGGCCGGCCGCCTGATGGTCTCCCAGTCGAAGATCAGCCGCCTGGAGAACGGCCGCCGCAGCATCAGCCAGCGCGACGTGCGCGACCTCTGCGACGTGTACAACGTGGCCGACGAGCAGATGCGCGGCAGCCTGATGGAGATGGCCAAGGAGTCCCGCCAGCGCGGCTGGTGGCACGACTTCAACGACATGCCGACCCCGTACAGCGTCTACATCGGGCTGGAGGCCGAGGCCTCCTCGATCCGCGCCTACGAGTCCTCCTTCATCCCCGGCCTGTTGCAGACCGAGCAGTACGCGCAGGCGGTGGTCGAGGGCACCCAGCCGGACACCGACGCGATCGCGGTGCAGCGCCGGGTCCAGGTGCGGATGAAGCGCCAGGAGCGCGTCCACGGCGAGAACCAGCTCGGCAGCCTGTGGACCGTCATAGACGAGGCGGCGCTGCGCCGCGAGGTCGGCAGTCGCGAGATCATGGCCCGCCAGCTGCGGCAGATGCTGGAGCTGAGCCTGCGCCCGAACATCACCATCCAGGTGATCCCGTTCTCGCACGGCGCCCACCCCGGTATGACCGGGACATTCTCCCTGCTGGAGTTCCCGGAGTCAGCCGATTCCACGGTTGTCTACTTCGAAGGTGTGACGAGCGATCTCTACCTGGAGAAGGAGACCGATGTGCGCCGCTATACCGGTCTGTACGACTACCTGAGAGCGGCCGCACTCGGTGTCGCGGAGAGCCGGTCGCTGATAGCCGACATCGAAAAGGGATACCACGAATGAGCACCCCCGCCGAGCACGGAACCCGTTGGCGCAAGAGCAGTCACAGCGGAGGCCAGGGCGCCTGCGTGGAGATCGCCGGACCGGCTGCGGGAGCGGTCGCGGTCCGGGACTCCAAGGACCCGGCCGGTCCGCAGCTGCGCTTCTCCACCCAGGCCTGGAACGCCTTCGCGTCCGCTGCGGCGGCGGGGGCCTTCGGCGAGGTCTGAACGGGATCCGTGCTCGGCCCAGTTGCCCGTAGCGCTGTGCGTCGCCCCGAGCGGCGGCGGTCGGCGCTACGGGCAACTGCCGTTCCGGGGGCCGTCCTTCACGAAGGCGCCCTTCACGAAGGCGCCCTTCACCAACGCGCCCTTCACCAAGGCGCCCTACACGAAGGCGGCGGCCGGAGCGCCGCCGTTCAGTGCGCCACCGGGTAGCGGACCGCCCAGTCGGCCCCCTCCGGGCTCTGCCGGTCGTGCAGTTCGGTGCCGTGCATCAGCTCCAGGGCGAAGTCGTCGGCGAGTTCGAGGATCGCGCCGCGCCCCTCCAGCCCGGCCACCAGGCCCGGCGGCAGCGCGGTGTCGCCGTGCAGCACCCCGAGCAGGTTGCCGCATATCGAACCGGTGGAGTCGCTGTCCCCGGAGTGGTTGACGGCCAGCAGCAGGCCCGAGCGGACGTCGTGGGCGACCAGCGCGCAGTAGACCCCGATGGCCAGCGCCTCCTCGGCGACCCAGCCCTCCCCCAGGGCCTCGACCCGCTCGGCGGACGGCTCGCCGGCCCGGACCGCGTCCAGTGCGGCGCGCAGCGCGGCGGTGGTCTCCTCGTGGGCGTGCCGCTCGGAGAGCAGGGCCAGTGCCAGGTGCACGCCCTCCTCCAGGGTGCCGCCGCGGGCGACGGCCTGGACGATCACCGCGAAGGCGCCCGCCGCGAGGTAGCCGGTGGGGTGGCCGTGGGTGAGCACCGAGCACTCCACCGCGAGTTGGAACACCAGGCCCGGCTCCCAGGTGGTGAGCAGCCCGAAGGGCGCCGCCCGCACCACCGTGCCGCAGCCCTTGGAGTGCGGGTTCTTGGGCCGGTCCAGGGTGCCGAGGCGCTCGCCGTCCGGGCCGGTGAGGCCGGTCAGGCAGCCCTGGCCGGGGGCGCGCTGGGCGTACAGCCACTCCTCGCGGCCGAGCCAGCCGAGGTCGGGGCGGCGCTCGTCCGGGCCCCAGTCGCGCTGGGTGGCGGCCCAGCGCAGGTAGGCCAGGTGCAGGTCGGTGGGCGGGTGCCAGCTGCCGGTGTCGCGCCGGATGTGGGCGCGGATCAGGCCGTCCACGGTGAACAGGCTGAGCTGGGTGTCGTCGGTGACGGCGCCGGTGCGCCCGTAGGCGGGGAGGTAGCCGGTGACGCCCTGCGGGCCGTGCTGGGCCCGGATCTTCTCCAGGTGCTCGAACTCGACGCCGGCGCCGAGCGCGTCACCGATGGCACCGCCGAGCAGGCAGCCGCGCACCCGGCTGCGGAAGTCCTGCTGCTGGGCTCGTGACCACAGTGGCATCACGACGGGGCGCCTTTCGTCGGGGTCGGGGGCCGCGTGCGACACCACGGCCGCCGACGCGCCCTGGCACTGTACTTCGAAGGTTCGAACGGAAGGACGGCGTCCCACGGAGTCCGCCGCCCCTGCCCGGCCCCAGCCCGGCCACTGCCCGGCCCCCGCCGGTACGGTCCCTACCCGCACGGCCCCTGCCCCGCCCGGTCCCCCGACCGTACGGTCCCGCCCGGCCGCCGCCCGTACGGCGGCCGGGGGTCGGGGTTCCCGGCGCCCGGCCTCAGTCCAGGACCGGCAGCAGCTCCGGCAGGTGCCCGTCCGAGGCGAGCGCCGCCGCCCGCCGCTCGGCGGGCACCTCGCCGTAGAGGGTGGTGCGCTGGCGGTGCGGGCGGCCGGCGGCCTCGGCGATCGCCTGGAGGTCGCGCACCGACTTGTAGCTGCCGTACGCCGAGCCGGCCATCCGCGAGATGGTCTCCTCCATCAGCGTGCCGCCGAGGTCGTTGGCACCGGAGCGGAGCATCTCGGCCGCGCCCTCGGCGCCCAGCTTGACCCAGCTGGTCTGGATGTTGGGGATGTGCGGGTGCAGCAGCAGCCGGGCCATCGCGACCACGGCGCGGTTGTCCCGGGCGGTCGGGCCGGGGCGGGCGATGCCGGCCAGGTAGACCGGGGCGTTGGTGTGGATGAACGGGAGGGTGACGAACTCGGTGAAGCCGCCACCGCTGTTGGATTCGAGCGAGCGTTGCTGGATCTCGGCGAGCAGCCGCAGGTGCCCGAGCCAGTGCGCGGGGGTGTCCACGTGCCCGTACATCATGGTGGACGAGGAGCGGATGCCCAGCTCGTGCGCGGTGCTGACCACCTCGACCCAGGTCGCGGCCGGCAGCTTGCCCTTGGTGAGCACCCAGCGGACCTCGTCGTCGAGGATCTCGGCGGCGGTGCCGGGGATGGTGTCCAGGCCGGACTCCTTGGCCCGCTGCAGCCAGTCGCGGATCGACAGGCCCGTCCTGGTGGCCCCGTTGACCACCTCCATCGGGGAGAAGGCGTGCACGTGGATGCCGGGGACCCGCTCCTTCACCGCGCGGGCGATGTCGAAGTAGGCGGTGCCGGGCAGGTCCGGGTGGATGCCGCCCTGCATGCACACCTCGGTGGCGCCCACCTCCCAGGCCTGGGCGGCCCGTTCGGCGACCTGTTCCAGGGAGAGGGTGTAGGCGTCGGCGTCGGTGCGGCGCTGGGCGAAGGCGCAGAAGCGGCAGCCGGTGTAGCAGACGTTGGTGAAGTTGATGTTCCGGGTGACGCAGTAGGTGACCTCCTCGCCGACCGCCGCCTTGCGGACGTCGTCGGCGATCCGGCACAGGGCGTCCAGGGCCGGGCCGTCGGCGTGGAAGAGCGCCAGCGCGTGGTCGTCGGTGAGCTTCGTCGGGTCGTCGGCGGCCACCGCCAGCGCCTCGCGCAGGTCCCCGGCGAGGCGCTCGGGCGCGCCCTTGGCCAGCACCTGCTCGCGCAGCACCTCCCAGTCGCCGTACACGTCCTCGAAGTCGGCCCGGCGGTCGCCGGTGCGGCCCTCGGTGTCGACGGCGGTGTGCAGGTCGGTCCGGCCGTACGACTCGGGCAGGTCCTCGGGCTCCTGCCAGGGGCGGCCCAGGACGGCCGCGTCCGGGTCGGCCAGGCCGGTGGCCGGGTCGGCCAGGGCGCGGACGTGCGGCAGCACCCGCGGGTCCAGCCAGGGTTCGCCGCGCAGCACGTACTCGGGGTAGACGGCGAGGCGCTCACGCAGTTCGAAGCCGGCCGCGGCGGAGCGTTCGGCGAGGCGGTCGATCTGCGGCCAGGGGCGCTCGGGGTTGACGTGGTCCGGGGTGAGCGGGGAGACGCCGCCCCAGTCGTCGATGCCCGCGGCGATCAGCCGCTCGTACTCGCCGTCGACCAGGTTCGGCGGCGCCTGGAGGCAGGCGGTCGGGCCGAGCAGGTGCCGGGCGACGGCCACCGTGGCGACCAGTTCGTCCAGTTCGGCGTCGGGCATGCCGCGCATCGCGGTGTCCGGCTTGGCCCGGAAGTTCTGCAGGATCAGTTCCTGGACGCCGTGGTAGGCCCGGGAGACCTTGCGCAGCGCGAACAGCCCCTCGGCGCGCTCCTGGTGGGTCTCGCCGATGCCGATCAGCAGGCCGCTGGTGAAGGGGACGGAGCTGCGGCCCGCGTCCTCCAGCACCCGCAGCCGGACGGCGGGTTCCTTGTCCGGGGAGCCGAAGTGCGGGCCGCCGGGCTCGCTCCACAGCCGGGTGGCGGTGGTCTCCAGCATCATGCCCATCGAGGCGGAGACGGGCTTGAGGCGCTGGAAGTCCGTCCAGCTCAGCACCCCGGGGTTGAGGTGCGGCAGCAGGCCGGTCTCCTCCAGGATCCGGATGGACATGGCCCGGACGTAGGCGATGGTGTCGTCGTAGCCGTGCGCGTCCAGCCACTCGCGGGCCTCGGGCCAGCGGTCCTCGGGCTTGTCGCCGAGGGTGATCAGGGCTTCCTTGCACCCGAGTTCGGCTCCGCGCCGGGCGACCTCCAGCACCTCGTCCGGGGACATGAACATCCCGTGCCCGGCCCGGCGCAGCTTGCCGGGGACGGTGACGAAGGTGCAGTAGTGGCACTTGTCGCGGCAGAGCCGGGTGAGCGGGATGAACACGCTCTTGGAGTAGGTGATGACGCCGGGACGGCCGGCCGCCTCCAGGCCGGCGTCGCGCACCCGGGCGGCGCTCGCGCACAGGTCGCGCAGGTCCTCGCCTCTGGCCTGGAGCAGGACGGCGGCCTCGGTCGGGTCGAGGGCCACGCCGTCCCGGGCGCGGCGCAGGGCGCGCCGCATGGCGTTCGCGGTCGGAGGGTTGCTTGCGTCCGTTGCGGTTCCGTCCATGGCGCGACCCTACGCCAGGGTGGTACGACGGGATGACCCAACCCTGAGGCCGTCTCAGGGTCGGCGTACCCGCCAGGTTCACCTCGAAGTGCCCCTGCAGGGCGATGACGTGGCGGCGGTACCGGCCTCTAATGGAGGTGCAGGGCCAATCGCACGGGTTCGTAGAGGAGTTGAGGACGCCATGACCAATGGGACGGCGGGGGAAGACCGTTCGGACGGCGGGGTGCCGTACCGCTCACGGCGGCGCACCCTGGTGCGGGTCGGGGTGCCGGCGGCGGTGGTCGCGGCGATCGCCGCCGGGGTCGGGCTGGTGCCGGCGCTGGCCGCCGACTCGCCACCGGACCTGCCGCAGCTGTCCGCCGAGCAGGTGGTGGCCAAGGTGCTCGGCTCGGACGCCCAGACCCTGTCCGGGACGGTCTCCGTCTCCACCGACCTCGGGGTGCCCAGCCAGCTGCTGGGCGCGGCCGCGGGCGGCCTCGGCGCGGCGGCCGGACACGGCGGCGGGAGCGACGGGGGCGGCGCGGGCGCGGACCCGCAGGCCAAGCTGCTCGGCCTGCTCGGCGGGGACCGGACGCTGCGGGTCGCGGTGGAGGGCCCGGACCGTCAGCGGGTCGACCTGATGGAGAACATGGCCGGCTACACCCTGGTCCGCAACGGCGACCAGAGCTGGGCCTGGGACAGCTCGACCAACACCGCCCTGCACCTGACCGGGCGTCCGGGCGGGCACGCCGGTCCCGCCGATCACGCCGATCCCGCCGGGAAGCCGAAGGGCCCGCTCACCGGGGTGCCGACCACCCCGCAGGAGGCCGCGAAGCAGTTCCTGACCGGGAGCGCCGGCACCACTTCCGTCACCGTCGACGGAACGGCCGACGTGGCCGGGCAGAAGGCCTACCGGCTGAGCGTCAAGCCGACCCAGGCCGGCTCGACGATCTCCGAGGTCCGGATCTCGGTGGCGGCCGACAACGGGGTGCCGCTCGCGGTGGTGGTGAAGTCCACCGACGGCTCCACCGTGCTGGACGTGCACTTCACCGACGTGTCCTTCGCCAAGCCCGCCGCCAAGACCTTCGACTTCACCGTGCCCAAGGGCGCCAAGGTGACGGAGCAGAAGGCGGACGCGGGGGCCGAGGGCGCGCACGGCTCCCGCGACCAGGGCGCCCAGGGCGCCGCCGGCGGGCAGGGCCAGGCGGGCGAGCGGGCCAAGGGCCACGACGGCGTGAACGTGATCGGCGAGGGCTGGACGGCCGTGGTCTCCACCCAGCTGCCCAGCAGCACCGGGGCGCCCTTCGGCGGCCCGCAGAGCGACGGCAAGCAGGGCGACGGCAAGCAGGGCAAGCACCAGAGCCGGTCGATGAACCCGCAGGCGCTGGTGAAGTCGCTCGGCAAGCCGGTCGGCGGCGGCACCCTGATCAGCACCAAGGTCGTCAACGTCCTGCTCACCGACGACGGCCGGGTCTTCGCCGGTGCGGTGACCCTGCCGGTCCTCCAGCACGCCGCCGGGGTGAACTGACGGATGACCGAGGCTCCCGTAACGGGGGACGTTACGGAGTCGGCCGGGGGTCCGGGCGCCGCGTCGCGCCCGGCCCCCGTTCCTTCCGCCCCCGAGGCCCCCCGTACCGACGACGTGATCAGGACCCGCGGCCTGACCAAGCGCTTCCGCGGCGGCCAACTCGCCGTCGACGGACTGGACCTGGCCGTGCCGCGCGGCTCCGTGTTCGGCTTCCTCGGCCCCAACGGCTCCGGCAAGACCACCACCATCCGGATGCTGATGGGCCTGATCGCCCCCACCTCCGGCACGGCCACCGTGCTCGGCGAGTCGATGCCGCAGTCCGTCGCCACCGTGCTGCCCCGGGTGGGCGCGCTGATCGAGGGCCCGGCGCTGTACGGCTTCCTCTCCGGCCGGGACAACCTGGTCCGCTTCGACGCCGCCGACCCGACCGCCGACCCGCGCACCCGCCGGCAGCGGGTCGGGACGGCGCTGGAGCGGGTCGGCCTGAGCGCCGCCGCCGGGAAGAAGGCCCGCGCCTACTCGCTCGGCATGAAGCAGCGGCTGGGCCTGGCCGCGGCGCTGCTGCAGCCGCGCGAGCTGCTGGTGCTGGACGAGCCGACCAACGGGCTGGACCCGCAGGGCATGCGGGAGATCCGGGCGCTGGTGCGGGAGGTCGCGGCGGAGGGCACCACGGTGTTCCTCTCCTCGCACCTGCTGGACGAGATCGAGCAGGTCTGCACCCACGCGGCCGTGATGTCCCGGGGCCGGCTGGTCGTCCAGGGCACCGTGGCCGAGCTGGCCGCCCGGGCCCAGGGCCGGCTGGTGGTCCGCACCCCCGACGTGGCGCAGGCCGCCGAGGTGCTGGCCGCCCACCAGGTGGGCGCGCTGGTGCCCGGCGAGGGCCGGGTCGACGGCGAGCTGGGCGCGAGCGGCGACGAGGCGCTGCCCAAGCTGTGCGCGGCGCTGGTGGAGGCCGGGGTCCGGGTGCACGGGTTCGGGCTGGAGCGGGGCACGTTGGAGGACGCCTTCGTGGCGCTGACCGGGGAGGGTTTCGATGTCGCGGGCTGAGGCTTCGGCGGGCGGGACGGCGACGGCCGGAGCCGCCACGGGCGGAGCGGCCGCGGGCGGAGCGGCCGCGGGCGGGTCGACGGCGGGCCGGTCGACGGCGGGCGGGACGACGGTGGGCGGGACGGTGCTGGTGGCCGGGCGGCGGCCGCAGACCGCGTCCGGGTTCCTGGCGCTGTTCCGCAACGAACTGCACCTGACCTTCCGCCGGATGCGCACCAAGGTGCTGCTGGGCATCCTGGCGGCGCTGCCGGTCCTGATCGGGGTGATCGTCAAGCTCAACACCGACAGTCCGCACGGCGGTGGCGGCGGCGCGCCGAGCTTCATCGCGCAGACCACCCAGAACGGCCTGTTCCTGGTGTTCACCGCGCTGGCGGTGGCCCTGCCGGTCTTCCTGCCGATGACGGTCGGCGTGGTCGCCGGGGACTCGGTGGCGGGCGAGGCGGCCACCGGGACGCTGCGCTACCTGCTGGTCGCCCCCGCCGGGCGGACCAGGCTGCTGGCCGCCAAGTTCACCGCCGGGCTGGTGTTCTGCCTGGCCGCCACCGCGGCGGTCGCGGTGACGGCGCTGGCCGCCGGCGCCGCCCTGTTCCCGCTCGGCGAGGTCACCCTGATCTCCGGGGACACCATCGGCTTCGGCGACGCCCTGCTGCGGGCGGTGCTGGTGGCCGGGGTGGTCGCCGCCTCGCTGGCCGGGCTGGTGGCGATCGGGCTGTTCGTCTCCACCCTCACCGGCAGCGGCATCGCGGCGATGGCCGCGACCGTCGGACTGGTGATCACGGTGCAGATCCTGGACGCCTTCCCGCAGCTGGACGCGGTCCGGCCGTTCCTGTTCACCCACTACTGGACGAGCTTCTCGGACCTGCTGCGCGAGCCGATGTACTGGGACGGCGTGTGGAAGGACCTCGGCCTCCAGGCCGCCTACGTCGCCGTGTTCGGCTCGGCGGCCTGGGCCCGGTTCACCAGCCGCGACATCAGCGCCTGACGGGTTCCTTCGCCGCCCCCGCCGGGGCGGGCCGCGGCACGGCCGCGGCCCGCCCCGCACGGTCCGCCCGCACCTGGCGCAGCGCGTCCCAGGTGAGCAGCGCGAGGGCGGCCCACACCAGGGCGAAGCCGGCCCAGCGCGCGGGCGGCATCGACTCGTGGAAGACCGCGACGCCGATCAGGAACTGGAACACCGGCGCCAGGTACTGCAGCAGGCCGAGCACCGTCAGCGGCACCCGGACGGCGGCCGCGCCGAAGAACAGCAGCGGGATCGCGGTGATCACCCCGCTGACCACCAGCAGCGCGGAGTGCCCCCAGCCGTACGAGCCGGCCACCGTGTGCCCGAAGGTGCCGCGCCCGCTGACCTCCAGGTAGACGAGGTAGCCGAGGGCGAAGGGGAACATGAAGGCGCTCTCCGCGGCCAGGCTCTCCAGCCCGCTCAGCCCGACCTGCTTCTTCACCAGGCCGTAGGTGGCGAAGGAGAGCGCCAGGGTGAGCGCGACCCAGGGCAGCTGCCCGTAGGCGGCGGTGAGCACCGCGACGGCGGCGGCGCCGATGCCGACGGCCGTCCACTGCACCGTGCGCAGCCGTTCCTTGAGCACCAGGACGCCGAAGCCGATGGTGACCAGGGGGTTGATGAAGTAGCCGAGGCTGGTCTCCACCACGTGGCCGTTGTTGACGGCCCAGATGTAGACGCCCCAGTTGACGGAGATCACGGTGGCCGCGCCGGCCAGCATGGCGAGCCGACGGGGCTGGCGCAGCAGCGGGCGTATCCAGCTCCAGTGCCGCTGGGCGACCAGCATCAGCACCACCGCGACCAGCGACCAGACCATCCGGTTGGCCAGGATGTCGTCGGCGGCGCCGGGCTCCAGCAGCGGCCAGAACAGGGGGAAGATCCCCCAGATCCCGTAGGCCGCCGTGCCGTACCAGAGGCCTCGGCCGCTGTCCTGCTGGGTCGTCTGTGGCATGGCCGAGTGCCCTCCCGCGCGCGCGAATATCGATGCGACGGTAGCGGGCGGGAGGGCAGACTGTCATCTCCGTTTCCGGATTTTGGTCATGACATTGCTTGCATGCTGGACGGCTCCGGCGTCCGTGCCGGTCGGACTCCGGCGGCGGCGCCGTGTCCGCGCCGGTCAGGGGCCCTTCGGGCGCCCGTGTCAGGCGCCGGTGTCAGGCGCCGGTCGACCGGGCGGCCAGCGCCTCGCGGACGGACTGCGCCAGCGGGGCGGTCGGGCGGCCGATCAGCCGGGCCAGGTCGCCCGGAGTACCGGCCAGCTCGCCGCGCGCGATGCCCGCGTCCACGTCGACCAGCGCCTCGGCGAAGCCCTGCGGCAGGCCCGCGCCGACCAGGACCTCCAGGTGCTCGGCCGGGGTGACGTCGCGGTGCGCGACCGGCTTGCCGGAGGCCTGCGCCAGCTCGGCGGCCAGCTCGGGCAGGCTCCAGGCGGTGTCGCCGCTCAGCTCGTACACCCGGCCCCGGGCGCCCTCGCCCTCGCCGCCACCCGCGCCGTCGCCCAGCAGCACCGCGACCGCCGCGTCGGCGTAGTCCCGGCGCGGGGCGGTGGCCACCCGGCCGTCCCCGGCACTGCCGAGCACCACGCCGCGCTCGACCGTGCCGGCCGCGTCGCCCAGGTAGTTCTCGGTGTACCAGCCGTTGCGCAGGAAGGCGTACGGCAGGCCGGAGGCGAGGACCAGCTCCTCGGTGGCCCGGTGCTCGTCGGCCAGCCGGAAGGTGGCCGCGGCCGGGATGCTGGTGTAGGCGAGCAGGGCGACCCCGGCGGCCCGCGCGGCCTCGACCACGGCCCGGTGCTGCGGGATCCGGCGGCCGACCTCGCTGCCCGAGATCAGCAGCACCCGGTCCCCGGCGGCGAAGGCGCCGGCCAGGCTCTCCGGCCGGTCGTAGTCGACCACCCGGACGTCGACCCCGCGCGCGGCCAGGTCGGCCGCCTTCCCGGCGGAGCGGACGGCGACCGCCACCTCGCCCGCGGGGACCCGGGCCAGCAGGCCCTCGACGACGAGGCGGCCGAGCTGGCCGGTGGCTCCGGTGACGACGTACATGGGGTGCTCCTCTGGATGGTGTCCGACCTCGAATGGCCTCTGGCCTCGACACTCACCCTAGGGCTGGCACTAACCTTTCGAAAGTACGCACTTCGAAGTAGGGTACTGACATGAAGGTAAGCACCCTGCGCATGGTGGGCGGGGCACCGGTCGACGCGGTGCCGCCCCCGGCGAACGTCTTCGACCGGATGTGCCCGTCCCGGGGCGTGCTGGAGCACGTCACCAGCCGCTGGGGCGTGCTCGTCCTCGGCGCGCTGCGCGAGCGCGGCTACCGGTTCAGCGAACTGCGGCGGCAGGTCTCGGGGGTCAGCGAGAAGATGCTCGCCCAGACCCTCCAGACGCTGGAGCGGGACGGCTTCGTGCTGCGCGAGGCGCACGCGGTGATCCCGCCCAGGGTCGACTACAGCCTCACCCCGCTCGGCCGGGAGGCGGCGGAGCTGGTCGCGGCGCTCGCCCACTGGTCGGAGCAGCGGGTGGGCGCCGTGGTCGCGGCGCGCGAGGAGTACGACGGGCGGGCTACCGCTCCCTGATCAGGGCCTCCAGCCCGTCCAGCACCCGGGCCAGGCCGAAGGCGTACGCGTGGTCCGGGTCGTACGCGCCGCCGTGCGCCTCGCCCGCCGCGGCGCCGACCCGGGCGGCCACCGGGTGGCGCTCGGGGTCGAAGACCCGGGCCAGCAGCTCGGCGTTGGCCTGCCACCACTGGGCGTCGGTCATCGCGCTGTCCTGCTGGGCGGCCCGCTCGTCGGCGGCCATCCGGGCGCAGGTCTGGACGAAGCCGAGCAGGTGGGTCAGCGCGGCGTCCAGCTCGACGTCGGGCAGGCCGGTGCCCTCCAGGGCGCGCAGCTCGTACTCGTACTTGGCCATCAGGCCGGGGCCCAGCGGCGGGCGGCTGGTGGAGACGGCGGCGACCCACGGGTGGGCGCGGAACAGCGCCCGGTTGTCGTCCGCGACGGCGGTGGCCCGGGCCCGCCAGCCCGCGTCCGCCGGGGCGCTGCGGGGCACGGCGGCGTAGACGGTGTCGAGCATCAGGTCGAGCAGCTCGGCCTTGCCCGGCACGTAGGTGTAGAGGGCCATCGGGGACAGCCCCAGCTCCTGGGCGACCCGGCGCATGGTGACGGCCTCCACGCCCTCGGCGTCGGCCAGGGCGACGGCGGCGGCGGCGATCTCGCCGGTCGACCGGGCCTGCCGGGGGCCGCGGCGGCCCGGCTTCTCCTCGGCGGTGAGCCCCCAGAGCAGGGCGAGGGTGCGCGCCGGGTCTCCGGCGCCGCTGCGGTCGGCGCCGCTGCGGTCGGCGCTGCTGCGGTCGGTGGCCATGCGGAGGATCCTCCCACGGGAGGCGGCGGTTACCGTCTCCCCCATGACCAGCACTGAGCCGCTTCCCGGCACGGACACCGCCCAGGTCCTCCGCCCCCGGGTCACCTGTCGGCGCTGCCACCGGCCGCTGCACGACCCGGAGTCGCGGATGCTCCGGCTGGGGCCGGAGTGCCGGGACCCGGCGGAGCGGGTCGCCCGGTTCGAGGTGGACCAGGAGACCCTGCCGGGCGTGTAGGGCGGGGTTCGAGGACGGGCCCTACGGTCGGCCGAAGAGGCGGCGGAGCAGGCCGGGGCGGGCCCGGCCCGGCTCGGCCGGTCGCTGTCGCCGCCGCTGCGGGGGTTCGGGCGCCGCCGGGCCGGGCGCGTCGGCGCCCCCGGGTTCCTCGGCCCCCTTCGCGTCCTCGGCGGCCGCGCTGTCGCCGCCGTCCCGGCCGTCGTCGCCGTCCCGGGCGTCCTCGCCGTCCTCGCCGTCCCGGGCGTCCTGGGCCTCGGCCGCCGCCAGCAGTCGCCGGGCGAGCTCGCGGTCGGACCGCTCCACCCACGGCGCGGCCAGCACCAGGGCGCAGTACGAGCGCAGGATCGTCACCACCCGGCTGCGGCTCGCCCGGGCGCTGTAGTGCAGCCGCTGCCGCAGCAGTGCGGCGACGTCGGCGCGGGCGGCGGGGTGGGTCCAGCCGATCGCGACCAGGGCGAACCCGGCCGCCTCGACCACCCAGTCCTCCGGGCCGAGCAGCAGGTCGCGCAGCACCCGGCGGCGTTCGGAGCCCTCCCAGGGCTGGTCGGTGCGGTGGTGGGCGATGCCGAGGCAGGCGAAGGCCTGGACGGCGCGCACCCACAGCTCGGGCTGGTGGGCGAGCAGCGCGCGGCCGAGGTCGTCCTCGCGCGGCAGCGGCGGGTGGACCAGGACGCCGAGCAGCTCGTCCAGCGGGAGCCCGGCCAGCCGGACGGCGTGGTCGTAGGCGGCGGGGACGGTCGGCCAGACGATCTCGGCGGTGGCGCGCACGAGGTCGGCGCTCGCCGGGGCGGGCGCGGCGACGGCCGGGCGCGGGTCGGTGCCGTCCCAGGCCCAGATCCGGGTGGTGGGCTCGGTCAGCGGCAGCCGGGGGTCGGGCTCGCCGACGGAGCGGTAGGACACCGTGGAGCGCGGCAGGGCGAGGTGCACGGCCAGCATCGAGCTGGGCGGCTCGACGGCGGAGGCGGTGCAGTCGACCTCGGTGTCGCGTCCGGCGCCGGACGAACCGAGCACCTGGTGCAGCACGTTGACGGTCGCCTCGGTGGTGCCGGTGACCATCCCGAGCCAGGACTCCCGGTGGCTGAGCCGCTCCAGCAGGTCCTGGGCGTACGCGTGGTCGGGGTGGTCCCGGTGGTGGTCGGCGAGGGCGAGCAGGTGGACCGCCTCGCCGTCGACGGCGTGCCGCAGGCCGTACAGGGCGGGGCCGGCCTTGGGGTGCCCGGGTTCGGCGGCGAGGACGCGCTCCAGCCAGGGCATGCCCTCGGCGGGTCGGCCGAGGGAGCCGTACAGCTCGGCGACGTCCACGGCGAGGTAGCCGCTGGAGTTGCCCTCGGCCGGTGCGACCCGGGCCAGTTCGGCCTCCCAGACGGCGAGCGCGTGCTCGGGGCGGCCGTCGGCGCGCAGGGCGTTGCCGAGCATCACGGCGGGCAGGTAGTCGGGGGCCAGCCGGTGGGCCCGCTCGGCGAGTTCGACGGCGCGGGTGGTGGCGCCGAAGCGGCGGGTCAGGCCGGAGGCCATCGCCAGCAGCAGCGGGTGGTCGGGGTGGCGGTCCACCACGGCCCGCAGGAAGCGCTCGAAGGGCCTGACCGCGTCGGCGAGTTCGGTGGGCAGCGGGTCCGGCAGCGCTCCGGCGGCGCGGGCCACCGCCTGGGCGACGGCGTCCGGGTCGACCAGGGTGGGCAGGTCCTCGCGGGCGAGCCACGCGGTGTGGGCCCAGGGGCGGGCCGGCTCGTACTGGATCGCCGAGGCGAGCAGGCCGACGGCGGTGTCCCAGTCCCCGGCGGCGGCCTCCACGTGGGCGCGGCAGACGACCGTGCCCAGGTAGACCTCGCCGTCCAGCGGGAACAGCTCGCGGGCCGCGGCCGGGCCGCCGGTGGCGGCGCACAACTCGGCCAGGGCCTCGTGCAGTTCGGGCAGCTGGGGGTCGGCGAGGATGGCGTCGGCGAGGTGCTCGGCGGCGTGGTCGAGGTCGCCGGAGTCGATCGCCAGCCGGGCGACGGCCACCTCGCCCTCGGCCGCCAGCCGTTCGTCGCCGTCGTCGTCGGTGTGCGCCATGCCCTGTCCCCCGGTCGCGGTCGCGCGGTGTTCGCTGGTTCCTCGGTCCTCGTGCGCGGACGAGGTTATCCGGTGCGTATGACTGGCCGATGATCACCCCGCGACGGGCGCGGCGGACAACTGCCCCGCCCGTGACGACCCTTCTGATGCGACCCTTACGAGTGGTTTAGACCTGAGAAGGGCTCAGGTAGGGGTTGGCGGCCAGCACGATGGCTCCGGTGCTTCGAGAGCGAAGCACCTTGCGCACCCCATCCCTGACGAGCCTGACGAGGAACGATGAAGCTCTCCCGCACCCTCTCCGCACTCGCCGCAGCCGCCGTGCTGAGCACCCTCGCCCTGACCGGACCGGTCGCCACACCGGCCTCCGCGGCGTCCTTCGTGGTCAGCGAGGCCCAGTTCAACAAGATGTTCCCGAACCGGAACTCCTTCTACACGTACAAGGGCCTCACCGACGCCCTGGGCGCCTACCCGAAGTTCGCCACCAGCGGCGACGACGCCACCCGCAAGCGCGAGGCCGCCGCCTTCCTGGCCAACGTCAGCCACGAGACCGGCGGGCTGCGCTACGTCGTCGAGCAGAACACCGCCAACTACAGCCACTACTGCGACACCAGCCAGCCCTACGGCTGTCCGGCCGGGAAGTCCGCCTACTACGGGCGCGGGCCGCTGCAGATCAGCTGGAACTTCAACTACAAGGCCGCGGGCGACGCCCTGGGCATCGACCTGCTGCACGACCCGTACAAGGTCGAGAAGGACCCGGCCGTCGCCTGGAAGACCGGCCTCTGGTTCTGGGACACCCAGAAGGGCGCCGGCACCGTGACCCCGCACGACGCGATCGTCAACAACCGGGGCTTCGGCGAGACCATCCGCAGCATCAACGGCGACCTGGAGTGCAACGGCAAGAACCCGGACGAGCGCAACGACCGGATCAACCTGTTCAAGCAGTTCGTCGGCGTGCTCGGCACCAGCGTCGGCGGCGGCAACATCTCCTGCTGACCCGCGCCGCCCGACGGCCCGACGGGCCCGTCCGTGGAACGGGAAGTCGACCCGGCCGACTTCCCGTTCCGCGCGTCAGCCGATCGAGTGAACGGTGTCAGTGGCGTCTGCTGGACTGCCCCCAGGCAACGAGACGAGGGGGCGGCCTGGATGGGCGTGCTGACGGACTACTTCCGCGCACCTGACGCGGAGACGGTGGTGCGGGCGTTGGCGGCGGCCGACGGCTCGTTGGCCGCCGTCCACCGGACTTCGACGTGGTCGAGGCCAAGCGGATCGACCCGGGCGTCGTGCTGGGGCAGCTCGTCGCGGCGATCCTGGCGCAGCCGTGGCGGGTCGACCTGGTGGAGGACACGCCGATCTGGCCGACCGCTCCGCAACCCGGCCCGGACGGGCCCTGGGACGAGGACGACCCGTGGGCGACCGGCCCGTGGGCGTTCGAGCTCGGTGACGCCGCCCGGGACGCGCTCGCCGAGGTCCGCGACGACCGGATACCGGAGGCCGTCCGGCAGTGGGCCGAGGCGGAGGAGTGGGGCGGGGCGGATCCGACGGATCTGCTCCCGCCGGCCGGGGAGCTGATCGCCCTCGCCCGCCGGGCGCGGGCGGCGGGCGAACGGCTGTACTGCTGGGTCTGCCTGTAGCGGGCGCCTCGGCGTGTTCGGCCGGGCTCGGCGGGCTCAACAGCTCAGCAGGCTCGACGGGCTCAGCGGGCTCGACCACGGGTGATCGGGGCGGCTCCGGTCGCGGCGAGGGAGACGTCCCAGAGGCGGGCCGCCGAACCGGGGTCGAGGGCGTACGCGCGGACGCCGCCGTCGTCCATCGCCTCCCCGGGGGCGGCGACGCGGGCGACCTCGCAGTCCTCCAGGTAGAGCCCGCCCCGGCCGTCGAGGAGGGGGGAGGTCGCCGCCCACAGGCCGGTGGCGGCGCCCTGGGAGGGGGACTTGAAGTCCGCCCCGACGACCGCGCCCCGCTCGTCCACCCAGCCGCGCTCGACCTGCTCCCGGAGCGTCAGCTCCCGCTGGAGGCCGGTGATGATCTTGCCGGGGTGCAGCGCGAAGGCCCGGACGCCGTCCGCCCGCCCGAGCACGTCGAGGTGCGCGGCGAACAGCACGTTGGCGGTCTTGGACTGGCCGTACGCGAGCCACTTGTCGTACCCGTCGTGGAAGTGCGGGTCGTGCCAGCGGATGTCGGTCAGGGCGTGCCCGGCCGAGCTGTTGACGACCACCCGGGCCCCGCGCGCCGCGAGCAACGGGTGGAGCGCGCGGGCGAGCGCGAAGTGCCCGAGGTGGTTGGCGGCCAACTGACCCTCCCAGCCCGGCCCGACGCGCCGCTCCGGGGTGGCCATCACCCCGGCGACGGCGAACAGCAGGTCGACGTGCCGGGCGGCCCCGGCGATCAGCTCGGCGGCGGCGCGCACGCTGTCGAGGTCGGTGAGGTCCGCCGGCACGACCTCGCAGCCGTCGAGGTGGCGCAGCGCGTCGCGGGCGTGCTCCGGCCGGCGGGCCGGGACGATCACCCGGGCTCCGGCCGCGCTCAGGGCCCGTACGGTCTCCAGGCCGAGGCCGGAGGCGCCGCCGGTCACGACGGCGGTCCGGCCGGAGAGGTCGAGGCCGGCCGTGACGGCCTCGGCGGTGCTGGTGGCGGAGAAGGGCGAGCCGAGCGGCCGCTGGTCATCGGTGGTCATGGCGAGGACGGTAGGAGCTGGAGTGCGGTCCAGTTCAAGTCCGTCGCCTCCGAACTAGGCTGGGCGGCATGGCGGATGACGGGGGCGGGAGCGGCGACGGCGGCGGCGACGGGGCCGGGGCCGGGGACGGCGGGGCGGTGCTGGGCATCGGCGAGGTGGCGGAGCGGACCGGGCTCAGCGTGGACGCCCTGCGCTTCTACGAGCGCGAGCGCCTGCTGGTCGAGCCGGTCCGGCGCAGCGCGGGCGGCCGCCGGCGCTACAGCGCCTTCGACGTGGAGTGGCTGCGGATCTGCGTCAAGCTGCGCGAGTCCGGCATGCCGCTCGCCGAGCTGCGGCACTTCGCCGAGCTGGTGCGCCGGGGCCCGGGCAACGAGGCCGAGCGGCTGCGCCTGCTCGACGCCCACCAGCGGCGCGTCGACGAGCGGATCCGGGCGCTGGAGGAGTGCCGCTCGGTGATCGCCTGGAAGACCGCCGTCTACGCCGAGCACCTCGCGCGCGGCGAGGCCACCGGCCTCTGGGACCCGACCGTCCGCCCGGGCCGCCCGCCCGCACCCGGAGCCCCGGGGGCGCTGGGAGCCCCAGAGGCCCCAGAGGCACCGGGGACCCCGGGGCCGCCGGAGGCGCCGGAAGAACCGGCGGGGCCGGAACGCTGGACGGCGGGGGATCCCGCATCGGCCTTCGCACCCGAAACGGCAGGACGGTAGGACTGTGGCAACGACGAACGCTCCGATCGAGTGGGCCGGCGACCGGGTGTCGTTCCGGCCCACCACCCCGGCCGACACCGGCGAGGTGCTGGAGGTGCTGGACGAGGCGGCCGGCTGGCTGGGCGGGCGCGGCATCCGCCAGTGGCCGGACCGCTTCCCGCCCACCTGGGTGGCCGCGGCGATCGAACGCGGCGAGACCTGGCTGGTGGACGTCGGCGACAAGACCGCCGGAACGGTCACCCTGGACTGGGCCGACGAACTGTGGGCGGACGTCGGCGGCACGGCCGGCTACGTGCACCGGCTCGCCGTCCGCCGGTCGGCCCGCGGCCTGGGCGGGGTGATCCTCGCCTGGGCCGAGGACCGCGCCCGCGAACGCGGCGCGGCCGCGCTGCGCCTGGACTGCGTCTCCCACAACCGCTCACTGCGCGACTACTACGAGCACCGCGGCTTCACCCACCGCGGCGACGCCCGGTGGCTCGGCCTGCCGGGGCAGCGGCGGGAGGACGTCCCGGTCCTGTGGATGAGCCGCTACGAGCGGGCGCTCGCCGACCCCCGGACCTGAATATTTCAGAACGAGAAATATTCAGGTCCAGGAGCACGTTCCCCCGGGTATCGACGCGGGACAGCCCTGCGCGACGAAAGGAGTGCGGCGCCGTGCGCGTGGAGATCTGGAGCGACATCAACTGCCCGTGGTGCTACATCGGCAAGGCCCGGTTCGAACGGGCCCTGGCGGCGTTCCCGCACCGCGAGGAGGTGGAGGTCGTCCACCGCTCCTTCGAGCTGGACCCCGACGCGCCGAGCGCGGCCCGCCCGCTCATCCCGCTGCTCGCCGCCAAGTACGGGCTGAGCCTGGAGCAGGCCGAGGCCGCCGAGGCCCGGATCGCCGAGAACGCGCGCGGCGAGGGCCTGCCGTACCTGGACGAGGGCCGGGACGCCGCGAACTCCTTCGACATGCACCGGCTGCTGCACTTCGCCGCCGAGCACGGCCGGCAGGCCGAGCTGCTGGACGCGCTGTACCGGGCCAACTTCGCCGAGGAGCGCTCCGCCTTCGACCCCGGGCGGCTGGTCGAGCTGGCCGTCGGGGCCGGACTGGACGGCGGGGCGGCGGCCGCGGTGCTGGCCGACCCGGAGGCCTACGCCGAGGCGGTGCGCGAGGACGAGGCGACGGCGAGCGCCATGGGGGCGACGGGCGTGCCGTTCTTCGTCCTCGACCGGCGGCTCGGGGTGTCCGGCGCCCAGCCCGCCGAGACCTTTACCATGGCGCTGGAGCAGGCCTGGGAGAGCCGGGTGCCGGCTCCGCTGGTCCAGGTCGGCGCGTCCGGCGACGCCGAGGCCTGCGGGCCGGACGGCTGCGAGCTGCCGCAGCGGTAACACCCCGCTCAGCTCTTCCCGATGGTCTGGGTGAGCCAGGTGAACACCGACGGCACCAGCGGCTGCCAGGTGGAGGTCAGGTGCGGGCCGTTGACCTCCACCGGGGTGACGGTGGTCGGCGCCTTGGCGTTCTTCTGGAGCGCCTGGGCGTCCTCCAGGCCGTCGCCCTTCTTCCCGGTCATGTACAGGGCCACGTTGGGCGGCGTCTGCGCGTGCTGGAGCAGGTAGACCGGGTTGGAGACCTCGCGCAGGTGCCCGTCCTTGGCGGTCAGCGAGTCGTTCTCGCCCATCGGGTCGTTGTAGCCGGACATGCTGACACCCGCGTGGAAGCGGTTCGGGTGCCCCAGCGCGAGCCGGACGGCACAGTGCGCACCCGCCGAATAGCCGGCCACCCCCCAGCGCTCGGGGCCGGGCTCGGCGCGGAAGTTGTCCAGCACCATCTGCGGCACGTCGCGCGCCAGCCAGGTCTCGGCGTTGACCTTGCCCGGCACGTCCGCGCAGCCGGTGTCCACGTGGCTGCCGAGCAGCACCACCCGCGGCGAGACCAGGATGAACGGCGCGATCTGCCCCGACTTCATCAGCGGCCCCAGCTGCTTGGAGACGTTCATGCTGCCGAACCAGGCGCTGGAGGAGCCGGGGAAGCCCGCGAGCAGCTCGACCACCGGGAACTTCTTGTCCTTGTACGCCGGGTCGTCGTACTGCGGCGGCGTCCAGACCAGCACCTCACCGTCCACCCCGGACACCCGGCCCTTGAGCTGGGTCGTCTTCACGTCCTTCGGCACGGCGTTGTCGTCCACCGGCCCGAACTGCTGCACCACCTTGGGCTGGTCGGGCGCGTTCGCGGCCGCCGTGGCGTCCGCCGGGGGCGGCACGGGCACGGCGCGCACGTGGTTGCCGGTGCCGAGCAGGTCGTCCCAGCTGCCGTACAGCTGGTTGTCGTTGTTCACCAGCACGAACACCAGCGTCACCGCCGTGATCTGGGCGAAGGCCACCATCAGCAGCCGCGACCCGAACCGCAGGGCCTGCGGGCCGCGCACCCGGTTCCACAGGTACATCAGCAGGCCCACGGAGAGCGGGAGGAGGAGCAGCGCGAGGACGAAGAACGGAGTGCCGGTGAGCTTCACACCTGCTGAAACGGGTGGAAACGGGTGTTCGGTTGCAGCTGGGGCGGCAGGGAATTCACGCACCGGACGTCGGCGGGGCCGACTTCCCGTTCCGGGAGCTTCCGGGGAATCGATCAGTCGTAGAAGAACTGGCGGAGGTCCTCGGCCGAGCCCGGCCCGAAGAGGAAGGCCTCCGCCCGCGCCGCGAGGACCGCCGGCGGCGGGCCGTCCTCCTTGAGCCGGATCAGCCAGAGCTCGCCCAGCTCCCCCACGGCATAGAGGGCGGAGAGCAGTTCGGCCATGCCCGCGGGCCGGGGCGGGTCCACCCCGACGACGGACGTCAGCTCCCAACCCCCGGCCTTTGCCGCGAGCCGGACGGCCGAGCCCCACATGGCTATCCGGGCCAGCCGGCCGCGCCATGGCAGTTCACCGGACGGCACCGGGCCGCCGACGGTCACGGCGGCGATGTCGTCCACGACCTCCCGCTCGAAGTCGGTGCGGATCCAGTGGCCTTCTTGGGAGTCCTCGATGGCGGCGTGCCACCACTCCCAGGCGCCGCGCAGGCGGCTCGCAACCTCGTCCATGCGACTCAGAGTTCCACACCGGCGATGCGCTGGGCGGCAGAGAGGAGGCGGTAGAGGTTCAGGTCAGACCTCCCCGGACTCCTCTTCGTCGGGTCTTGCAACGTTGAGTGCGGTGATCACGCCCAGGGCGACGGTGGCCAGCGCCAGGGCGAGGAGGACGGCGAAGGCGGCGGCGATCAGGAACCGCACGGGCGCTCGCGGTCGGCGTCGAGGAGCAGGGTGAGCAGGTTGAGGAGAGTCGACGCCGGGGCCGTGTTGAAGCGGACGAGGACGCGGCCGTCGAGGGTCTTGTCGGTGGTCGCGGACGGGAAGACCAGACCGAACTTGCGGCCGCGCTCGTGGAGTTCGGCCAGGAGCGTACGGATGTGCTCGTCGCTGTAGGCCCGGATCCGGGGATCGGTGGGCTGCATGGGGCGACGGTGGTTCATGCCAGGGGCTCCAGTTCGAACCAGACGACCTTGCCGTGCTTGCGGGAATCGGCGCCGAACCGGTGGGTGAGCGCGCGAACCAGGTGGAGCCCCCGCCCGGAAAGGGCGAGCGGGTCGGCGGGGAGGTCGGGCGGCGGCGGGAGCAGGGGGCTGTCGTCGCACACCTGCACCCGGAGGCGGCGGGGCGAGAGGGAGAAGGTGCAGAGCGGCGCGGGGCTGCCCGCGTGCTCCCAGGCGTTGACGAAGAGCTCGTGGAAGGCGAGTTCGGCGTCCGAGATGCGGGAGGGCGGCCACCCGGCGCTGGAGAGGAGGGAGGAGAGCTCGCTGCGGGCGGCGGAGCAGTCGGGGGGAACGAAGGCACACATGAGTAACCCCTGGGGAGAGGAGGGGAGTCACTGACGTTCCGTCATGTGACCGGTGCAACACTGAGAGCAGGGGAGCCGTTGCCATCTCTGCAATCGAACAAGCAACGCTGCATATGCTGCGGTGAGATCGCGGTGGCGAGCAGCTCGACCCATGCGGAAAACTGCACCGACGAGGAGGGGCCGGTAGTGGCATACAAGGGACCGATCAGCCAGCGGCAACGACGCTTCGGCGAGGAGTTGCAGCGCCTGCGCACGGCAGCAGGGTTGTCCGCGCCGGAGGCGGGCGCGCTTGTAGGGATGAAGGGCCCGGCGGTGAGCCACACCGAGGCCGGTCGGATCACGCTCAACTCCGAACGTCTCAAGATCTGGCTCGACGCGTACGGATGTGCGGACTCGACCTACCGTGCGAAGCTCGCGGAGATGGGCCGGAGCACAAGGAAGGGCTGGTGGACCGACTTCGCGGACCGCGTGCCAACCCTGCTACTCGACCTGGCCGAGACGGAACACAGCGCCGCCAGGCTCGACAACTTCGAGACGTTCTTCATCCCTGGGCTTCTCCAGGTACCCGCCTACATCGAGGCGATCTACAAGGATGCCAGCCAGCAGCGCGAGTTGGACGTCGCGGCGGAAATCGACTTCAGGAGGCAGCGGCAGCATATTCTCGCAGACTTGCCACTGCGCCAGTTTCGATTTGTCATCCACGAGACAGCGTTGCGAATGCGATTCCCGGGCGATGCAGCCATGCGGGAACAGCTCGTTCATCTGCTGGAGATTTCAGAGCTTCCGAACGTCAGCATTCAGGTCCTGCCCTTCACTGCCACACAGAAGCCGCCCTACACCAGCCAATTTGTGCTCGTCGATCCCGGATCGTCGGACCTCTCCACTGTCGTCGTGGATCACCCAAGCCACACCGAGTATCTTGGCGACCAGCATTCGATCGAGACCTACCGGAGGACCTTCAACCAGCTGAGTGAGCTGGCTCTACCTCCAGTCGACCAGTCGCTCAACACGCTTTCCTCGCGCGACTCGTGGGGACTCATTCGACATCTTCTCTACTTGCTGCAAAGTTGAAAGGCTTCCGATGTCCGAACTCCGTTGGCAAAAGTCATCGTTCAGCGGCTCGAACGAAGGCGGCAGCTGCGTTGAACTCGCAGCCGGAGCTGAGGACGTCCGCCACCTTCGCGAGTCTGACGAGCCCTTCTCCATCCTGACCACCTCGGCCGCCGCGCTCCGGGCCTTCCTCCTCGGGGCCAAGGCCGGCGAGTTCGACCACCTCGCCTGAACCACCGCCCGCCCCCGCCCGCTCGTTGGCCCCCAACGAGCGGGCGGGGTTCGTACCAGCGGTTCTTGCGCTCATCGACTGCCCGGGGCGATAGTCGTGCAACTGAGTGCGACCGGACCGATACAGGGAGAGGTCATGAGGCTGCGTTTCCTGGGGATCATCCCGAACACCCCCGTCGACGACTCGCCGACGATCTGGCTGGACGAGGACAGCGGCGACCTGCTGATCCAGTCCTACAAGGCCACGGCGGAAGAAGTGAAGGCGTGCCAGGAGATCGGATCGATCCCCGGCCACGGCACGGGCGTCCCTGATCACGAGACGATCGTCCGGCTCCCCGCCGTGATGCGGCAGTTCATTCCGCGACTGGAGGACGGAACCGGTGAAGTACCCCGTACGTGAGGGCTTGGCCAAGGCGCAGCGCTCCGCCGTGCATCTGGAGATGCGCGACAGCTACACGCCCGACGACCCGGAGTTCGCCCGCTGGCGCGCCGGCCACCGGTACGACAGCGATCCCTCCAAGCTGCCCGGCTGGTGGGGCTCCTGGGCCGACCTCGCGGCCGAGACGACCGGGCGGGGCGTGGTCATGCGGCGGGCCCGCATCGTCTCGGAGCCGGTGACGGACTACATCCGGTACGAGCATGACCTCACGTTCGCCAACATCGCCGCGGGCGAACTGGTCCGCTGGCTGCCCCGGCGGAGGGCTGCCGACATCGCGCTGCCGGGAACAGACCTCTGGATGTTCGACGGATCAGCCGTGCTGTTCACGTACTTCTCCGGCGCCGGTGAGGTCGTCGACCGGGAGTGGCGGACGGACCGGGCCACCGTTCAACTGGTCGGCTCCGCCTTCGAGACCGTCTGGGAACGGGCCACGCCGCACGAGGACTACGAGCTGACCTGACCTGACCCCCATGCCCGATTCCGGATCGTCTCACGTCCAAGCCGCCCGCAAGGTCCTCGCGGATCGCCTTCGGGAGATGCGCCAGGACGCCGGGCTGGACGGCAAGCAGCTTGCGGCGCTGTGCGGTTGGCATCCGTCCAAGGTGTCCCGGATCTCCAGTGCCAGAACCTCGCCGTCCGCTGACGACCTGCGCGCGTGGTGCCGCGCCTGCGGCAGGGAGGACGAGGCGGCGGACCTGGTGGCCTCGCTGCGGACCGTCGAAGGCATGTGGGTGGAGTGGCGCCGCATGGAGCGGGCGGGCCTGCGGAGGGCACAGGAGGCCGTTCTGCCGCTCTTCGAGCGAACGCACCGGTTCCGGGCCTATTCGTCATGGCTCGTTCCCGGGCTCCTCCAGACGCGCCGGTACACCGAGGACGTGTTGCGCGCCGTCCAGCTCAGGCGGGTCCCGGTCGACGACGTGGCCGCTGCCGTGGCGGTCCGGATGGAACGGCAACAGGTGCTCCGCGAGGGACAGCGTCGCTTCGCCTTCCTCATCGAGGAGTCCGTGCTGCGCAACGGGCTCGGTGACGCCGACACCCAGGCGGAGCAGCTTGAGCAGCTGATGGCAGCGAGCACTCTGCCGAATGTCAGCGTGGGAATCGTCCCCACCCGGATGCACCGCACGAGGATGCCCGTGGAAGGGTTCTGGATCTTCGACGCGACCCAGGTGAACGTGGAGCTGGTCTCCGGGCACCTCACGCTGACCCAGCCCGGCGAAGTGACCATGTACGCCGACACGTTCACCGCACTGGCGGGCATGGCGGTCCACGGTTCGAAGGCTCGTGCGCTGATCACGGCCGCGATTGCTGCAATCGGGTGACGTCGTGCAATCCCGCAGAATCCCGTGGATCCCAACTCGCCCGCCCTCCTAGCGTATTGCCATCGATTCCAGCACCTCCGAGGGAGTGGCCGACATGGGCAAGCACGGCGATGGCAAGGGCGGCGGGTCCGGGGACAAGAAGCAGTCCCCGAAGGAGTCGGACGGCCAGTGGACCAAGCCCGTCACCGACCCGCCTAAGAAGTGAGCCCGAACCGATGGACGAGTACGCGCAGTTGCTCGCCGGTCTCGCGGAGGCCGGCGAGCTGGACGAGGAGTGGCGGGGCGCCTTCGAGCACGCCCCGCGCTCTGCCTTCGTGCCCGACCGCATCTGGGTCGAGGACGGCGATGCCTCCAACGGATACCGCCTGGTCGACAAGGGCGCCGATCCGGTCGGGTGGTGGACCGAGGTCAACTCCGGCCGGCAGGTCGTCACCCAGCTCGACGACGGACGGGCGGACGGACCCGGTGTCGCCACGTCGTCGGGATCCATGCCGCGCCTGGTCGCGTCCATGCTCCATCACCTGGACGTAGCGGACGGAGACACGGTGCTCGACGTCGGCACCGGCACCGGTTGGACCAGCGCCCTGCTGTGCCACCGGCTCGGCGACCGGGCCGTCACGACGGTCGAGGTCGACCCGGTGGTGGCCGCCACCGCCGGGAAGCACCTGGCGGCATTCGGGTTGAAGCCCTGCCAGGTCGTCGGCGACGGTCTGCTCGGCCACCCCGCCGGTGGCCCCTTCGACCGGATCCACTCGACGGCGGCCGTTCAGCGGGTGCCGCTCGCGTGGATCGAGCAGACCCGCCCCGGCGGGGTCGTCGTGACCCCCTGGGGCACCCCGTACGCCAACGCCGGGCTGCTGCGGCTGGAAGTCGGCGAGCGGGGGCGGGACTCGCACGGGCGATTCGTGGGCGACGTGTCGTTCATGTGGATGCGGGCCCAGCGACCCCACACGGTCACGAGCCCGGACCTGCCTCCGGCCCGCCGGGGCCCGTCCCCCATGGACCCCGACCTGGCCGAGGAGAACGTCCACGCGGCGTTCGCCGTCGGGCTGCGGGTGCCGGGCGTCCGGACCCTGCACACCTGGCAGGCGGCCGACCCGGCCGGCACCCACCGCTTCCGGCTCTCGGACGAATCAGGGTCCTGGGCGACCGTGCGTTTCAACGACTGGCACGGAGCCGACGCCGTCCACCAGAGCGGGCCCCGCCGACTGTGGGACGAAGTGGTGGCCGCCCGCCGCGCCTGGCTGGCGGACGGCAGACCGGAACTGACCCGCTTCGGCCTGACCGTCACGGCCCGCGGTGACCAGCACGTGTGGCTGGACAACCCCGGCAGCACCCTGCGCTGACCCCGGGCCGCAGCCCGACTGGACGCCTCGACCAGCGCACCGCCCGCCCGTCGGAGTCCGACGGGCGGGCGCGTTGATCGCTTACCTGCCGCCGTGCGCCATGATCCTCTTCTACACGGCGCCCCCGGGGGATCACGGGGCGCGAAGGACAAGGGCGGCCTCGCGATCTCCTTCACCAGCCCGCCCACCCACAGCCTGGCGTGGGTGCGGCTGCGCAGCTCCGACCTGTACTGAGACCGCTGACCCAGAGCGGGCGGCGGCCTGGGTTCGTCACTCACACGGGCGACACCGTGCGTGCGGGGCACTGCGGCGGGTAGGCCGGGGCCGTCCAGCCGCTTCGTGGGAAGGCACCTCCGTGCGCCGTATCGCCACTCTCGTCCTCAGTGTGTGCGCCCTGCTCGGGGCGCTGGCCGTGCCCGCCGCCGCTGCCGCCGCGTCGCCCCGGGACGGGGGGACGGGCTTCTGCACCCAGTGGCAGATCCTGACGGGCACCTGCCCGTACCTGAACGGCTAGCCGCGCGGCCGCGCCCGCCCGCCGTCACCGGCGGGCGGGCGTTCATCGCTTGTCTACCGCCGTGCGCCATGATCCTCTTCGACACGGCGCCCCCGGGGGAACACGGGGCGCGGAGCACGGAGAAGGGGCACACGGGGACATGCAGAAGACGAAGAAGACGCTGAGGCACATGGCCATGACCGCCACCGTCGGTGTGCTGGCGCTGGCCGGGACGGTGGTGTCGGCGGGGGCCGCGCACGCCGACCCCATGGTGGGCATGGACGAGCCCGGGGTGCTCTACCAGGGCAACCGCCTCTCCAGCGACGACACCAGCCTGATCATGCAGGGCGACGGCAACCTGGTCCTCTACAAGAACACCAACACGGCCTACCCCACCGTGGCGTGGGTCGCCCCCGGCACCCTCGGCTGCGGCCTCAAGGCGATCATGCAGGACGACGGCAACTTCGTCGTCTACGGCGCCAACGCCAAGGTCTGCTGGGCCAGCGGCACCTTCAAGCCCAACCCCGCCGGCAAGGCCACCCTGGTGGTCGCCAACAAGGGCGGCCTCGCGATCTCCTTCACCAACCCGCCCGGCCACAGCCTCGACTGGGCGACCCTGCGCAGCTCCGACCTGTACTGAGACCGCCGGGGCGGGCCCACCCCCGCCCCGCGAACCACCTTCGACACGGCGCCCCCGGGGGAACACGGGGCGCGGAGCAACTGGAAGAGACACACGGGGACATGAAGACGACGAAGACCCTCCGGCACCTGGCGATGGCCGGCGCGACCACCGCCCTCGCCCTGGCCGGGACGATGACCGCCACCGGCACCGCCCAGGCGGCGCTCGAAACGGGCAACGGCTACACCGCGATCTACGACGACGAGCCGCTCTACCCGGGCTGGCACGTCGACTCGATGACCGCCCGCGTGATCATGCAGCCCGACGGCAACTTCGTCGTCTACCAGAAGGACGGCAGCGGGCAGTTCAGCAAGGTCGCCTTCGCGAGCGGCACCGTCGGCTGCGGCTACAAGGCCGTCATGCAGTCCGACGGCAACCTCGTGGTCTACGCCGCCAACGGCGGCGTCTGCTGGTCCCTCGGCACGGCCGGCCACCCGCACGCCAAGCTGATGGTCTTCGACGCCGGCCGCTCCGGCGTCCACTGGAACGGCGGCATCATCCCCCGCAGCAGCAACGGCCCCGACTCCAACACCGTCGCCCTCTCCTCCGACCTGTACTGAGACCGCGGGGCGGGCTCACCCCCGCCCCGCGAACCACCGCACCAGGTCGGCCACCGACCACTGCGGGCGGGCCGCCAACCGGGTCGCCGCCGTCCGCAGCAGGACCGGCAGGTACCCGCAGGCCGCGGCCAGCCCCGCCACCGCGTCCGGCTCGCGGCGGATCCGCTCCGCGCCCACGATCCGGGCCAGCAGCTCGTAGGCGTCGTGCGGCTCCAGCGGTCCCACCGCGAGCCGCACGGCGCAGCCGGGCAGCGCCCCGGGCTCGGCGCCCGCCACCACCACGGCGCAGCCCGGCACCTCCGGGAGCAGCGGCCCGGGGTCGGCCACCCCGTCCAGCACCACCAGCACCCGCCGTCCGGCGAGCAGTTCGTGGTACCGGACCCGCAGCTGCGCGACCTGCGCACCGTCGCCGGGCCGCTCCCCCAGGGCGCGCAGGAAGCCGGCCAGCACCGCACCGGCCTCCCCGCCGGCCGCGTACAACTGCCCGTCCGGGAAGGCGTCCTGCACCGTGTGCGCGACGTGCACCGCCAGCGCCGAGGCCCCGCTGCCGGACGGCCCCGACAGCCCCACCACCGGCGAGGCGCCGGCCGCGAGCGCGCGCAGCGCCCGCTCCGCCTCCCCCACCAACCCCGCCCGGCCGACCAGGTCGGGAATGTCCGGCGGCAGCTGGCACGGCCGGGGCAGTGCCCGCACCGCGGCCACCGCCACCACCGGCTCCCCGCCCCGGACCCGCTCGGCCAGCTCCGCCACCGCGGCCCCCGGTTCGAGGCCCAGCTCCCGGTCCAGCCGCTCCCGCAGCTCCTCGTACGCCGCCAGCGCCCGCTCGGAACGGCCGCAGCGGTGCAGCGCCAGCAGGTGCAGCCGGTGCACCTCCTCGTCCAGCGGGTACGCCCGCGCGAGTTCGCCCAGCGGCTCCAGCGCCGCCGGTGCCTCCTCGTGCCCGCCGAGCGCGAGGTCCAGGTCGTAGCGCACCTTGAGCGCCGCCAGCCGCCCGGCCGCGAGCCGCTCCCGGGCCCGCTCGGCGAGCGGACCGGGTACGCCCTCCAGCGCCCGCGGCCCCTCCCAGGCGTCGAGCGCCCCGACCAGCAACTCCCGGGCCCGCAGCGGCTCCCGGTGACGCAGCGCGACGGCCTCGGCCACCGCGGCCTCGTACCGGAACAGGTCCACCGAGGCGCGCGGCACCGACAACCGGTACCCGCCGGCCGCCGCGACCAGCAGCCCGGGCGCGTCCAGGGCCCGCCGCAACCGGTGCGCGTGGGTGCCGATCTGGCCCACCGGATCCTTCGGCCAGTGCGCGTCGTCCTCGCCCCACACGCCCTCGACCAGCCGGTCCGTCGCCACCAACTCCCCCGGGGCGAGCAGCAGCGCCGCCAGCACCGCACGCTGCTGCGGCCTGCCGAGGTCGGCCTCACGGCCCTCGCACCGGGCGCGCAACGGCCCCAGTACGCGGAAATCGAGCTCCACTCCCCACCCTCTCGGAATTCCGACGTCCAGGGCACAATCTGTGAACAGAGCATAGAAGCCGGGACATGGGGGCGCCGCCGTCCGGACGGAAGTGGCGAGAACCCGGCACGCGACGACTCACGAAACGGGACGACATGGTGGACATCGGGGGGACCGGACTGCGCTTCGCGCTGCTCGGCCCGCTACGGGCCTGGTACGGGACGGAAGAGGTGGAGCTCGGCCGCCCGCAGCAGCGTGCCCTGCTCGCCGTGCTGATCGGCGCCGCCGGGCGGACGGTCGCGACCTCGGTGCTGGTCGAGGGCGTGTGGGGCGGCACCCCGCCGTCCGACCCGCGCAAGGCCGTCCAGCTGGCCGTCTCCCGGCTGCGCGCCGCGTTCAGGCCGCACACCGCCGGCGACCCGGACCAGCTGCCGCTGCACCGCGTCGGCGACGGCTACGCCCTGCGCACCGCCCCCACCGACACCCAGCAGTGGCAGGCCCTGCTCGCCGAGGCCGAGCACCTGCGCCGGGCGGACGCGCCCGGGCAGGACGTCCGGGAAGTGCTGCGCCGCGCCCAGCGGCTGTGGGCCGGCGAAGCCCTCGCCGGGCTCCCCGGACCGCACGCCGAAGCGCTCCGGGCCCACCTCGCCGAACAGCGCATCTCGGCCAAGGAGACCCAGCTCGAACTGGACGCCGACCTCGGCGACCGCACCGACCTCACCGCCGAGGCCACCGCACTCGCCCTCGAACACCCCGGCCGGCCCCGGCTCACCGCCGTCCTGATGCGCGCCCTCTACCAGGCCGGGCGCAAGGCCGAGGCGCTCGCCGTCTACGAGGACGCCCGCCCCGCCCTGCCCCCGCACGACCGGGCCGCCGCCGAACTCCAGCTGCGCATCCTGCGCGAGGACACCACCCTGCTGCCCGCCCGGGCCGCCGGCGCCGACCCCGAACCCGCCGCCGAGCCCTGGCAGGCGCCCGACCAGCTGCCCTCCGGACTGCCCGACTTCACCGGCCGCACCGAGGAACTGGACGCCCTCACCGACCGGCTGGCCGGGGCCGGCGGGCGCGCCGTCGTGGTCTCCGCCCTGGACGGCATGGGCGGCGTCGGCAAGACCACCCTCGCCGTGCACACCGCCCGGCAGGTCCGCGCCCGCTTCCCCGACGGCCAGCTCTTCGCCGACCTGCGCGGCGCCGACCGCACCCCGCCCGACCCGGGCACCGTGCTGGCCGGCTTCCTGCGCGCCCTCGGCGTCGCCCCCGGCGGGATCCCCGACGACACCGGCGAACGCAGCGCCCTCTACCGCTCGGCCCTCGCCGGGCGGCGCGTCCTCGTCGTCCTCGACAACGCCGCCACCCTCGACCACGTCGAACCGCTGCTGCCCGGCGCGGCCGGCTGCGCCGTCCTGATCACCAGCCGACGGCGGCTCACCGGCCTCTCCGGCGCCCACCACCTGCGCCTGGACACCCTGCCGCCCGCCGAGGCGCTGGAACTGCTCACCCGGATCGTCGGCGCCGACCGCGTCGCCGCCGAACCGGCGGCCGCCGAGGACGTCGTCCGGGCCTGCGGCCTGCTGCCGCTCGCCGTCCGGATCGCGGCCTCCCGGATCTCCACCGACCCCGCGCTCACCCTGGCCGGCCTCGCCGAAGGACTGCGCCAGGAGCACCGGCTGGCCGAACTCAGCGACGGCGAGCGGACCGTCGAGGCCACCTTCGCCCTCTCCTACCACCGCCTCGACCCGGAACTCGCCCGCGCCTTCCGCCTGCTCTCCCTGCCCGACGCCCCCGACCTCCCGCTGTCCTGCGCCGCCGCACTGCTCGGCCGCACCGAGGACGAGGCCGACCGGCTGCTGGAGACCCTCGTCGACCTCAACCTGCTCCACTCCCCCCGCTTCGGCCGCTACGGCTTCCACGACCTCGTCCGCGACTACGCCCGCGGCCGGCTCGCCGCCGAGGAACCGACCGCCGAGCACACCGCCGCCGCCGACCGGCTCACCGACTTCTGCCTCGCCGCCGCCCGCAACGCCGACCGGGCCGCCCGCAAGGCCGAGGACGCCGAACTCAGCCTGCTCCGCGCCCCCGTGGCCTCCCCCGGCGTGCCCATCGCCGACGGCCAGGAGGCCGTGCGCTGGATGCGCGAGCAGGCGGAGGTGCACGCCGCCGCCATCGCGCTCAGCTGCGCCGACCCCTCCCGGCCGCTCGACCGCGCCGCCGAACTCGCCGACCGGATGGGCGCCGTGCTCGCCGAACGCACCCAGACCGGCATCATCGTCGACCTCGCCGGACGCCTCGCCGACGAGGCCAGGGCCCGCGGTGAACACGGCCCGCTCGCCCTCGCCCGCTACCTGCGCGGCGCCATGCTCTGGCACCTCAACCACTACGCCGAATCGGCGGCGGAGCTGCACCGCGCCGTCGACCTCTGCACCACGCCCGAGACCGAACGGGTCCTCGCCAAGGCCCTGGTCAACCTCGGCGGCAACGCCCGCGTCCACGGCCGCCACGCCGAGGCCGCCGAACACGCCGGCCGCGCCGCCGAACTCTTCCACCGCCTCGGCGCCGAACGCGCCGAAGGCAGCGCCCTCGGCGAGTTCGCCTTCAACGCCGCCCAGACCGGACGCCTCGCCGAGGCCCGGGAGGCCGCCGAACGCGGCGCCCGGCTGATGACCGCCGCCGGACCGGTCTCCGCCGCCACCGGCCGCTACTACCTGGCCCGGGTGCTGCGGCTGTGCGGGGACGGCCCGGGCGCCCTCACCCATGCGCTCGGCGCCCGGGACGAGTTCGCCGCCCTCCAGGTCACCGTGTTCGAGGCCGCCGCCGGGGAGCTCGCCGCCCGGATCCACGGCGAGGCCCAGCGCTGGCTGCTCGCCGCCGACGTCGCCGAGGCCGCCCTGCCGCAGGCCCGCCGCACCAGCCCCGCCCTGGAGGCCGGACTGCTGCGCACCCTCGGCACCGCCCTCACCGGCCTCGGCCGCCCGCGCCAGGCCCGGGCCTGCCTCACCGACGCCCTGGACGGCTACCGGCGGCTCGGCCTCGACGAGGACGCGGCCCAGGTCAGCGCCGTCCTGGCCGAGTTGGGGTGACCGGCCCCGGGTGATCGCCCGCTACGCGCGTTGACCGCCTGTCTACCGCGGTCCGGGACCGTACTCCTCATCCGGCCCCGGACCGCGGCACCCGCCGCCCCGGGGCGACACCCCGAGGAGAGGCGCGACCCATGACCACGCTCGTGCACGACGGCCGGGTCCTGACCCCCGCGGCAGCCGACCCGACCGGACCGGGCGTCGACTTCCGCACCGAGCTGCTGACCTCCGTCAACTTCCGGCGGGTCCACGCCGGCGCCCGGCCGCTCACCCCGGACGGACGGCTGGACGCCGCCGCCCAGCGCCACGCCGCCGACCTCGCCGCGCACGACCTCCTCCAGCAGGACGGCACCGACGGCAGCACGCCCTGGCACCGGATCCGGGCGGCCGGCTTCGCGTTCCGCTTCGCCGCCGAGCTCATCGCCCCGGCCGACAGCGTGCCCCGGGCCGTCCAGCTGTGGATGAACAGCCCCCGGCACCGCGACGCCGTGCTCGACCCGCGCTTCGACCACCTCGGCACCGGCTTCGCCCCCGGCCGCTCCGGCGCCCCGGGCCGCTACGTGCTGACCCTCGGCCAGGTCTGACGGCCGACCGCACACCGCAGTGACGCAGTAACACCCACCGCACCCCACCCGAAGGAGAACCGCCATGACCACCCCCACCCGCCGCCTGCTCGCCGGCCTCGGCGCCGCCGCGGCCCTGGCCACCACCGTCCTGGTCGCCGCCCCCGCCGCCCAGGCGGCCACGCCCGGGCCCTGCGACCTCGGGCCGTCCGTCAGCGCCACCGTCAACGTCTTCAACGGCTCCGCCGGCGCCCTCGACCTGCCGTCCGACAACGAGACCAACGGGACGCGGGTCGGCACCTACACCGCCAACCAGTCCCCCGCCCAGACCTGGACGTTCTGGGACTACTGCGACGGCACCACCGCCATCTCGCACGGCGGCAGCGGCAAGGTGCTCGACCTCGACTCGCACGGCACCGGCGCCGTCCAGCTCTGGGACACCCCCGGCGGCTGGGACGGCCTCAACCAGCAGAACGGCCCCGGGATGGGCGCCAACCAGAAGTGGCGGCTGACCGACGAGGACCGCGGCTGGTACCTGATCCGCAACGTCGCCACCGGGCAGTGCCTCAAGGGCAACGGCATCGCCCAGTACACCTCGGTGACCTCCTGCAACGCCGCCGACCCGGCCCAGCGCTGGCACAAGTAGGCACCCCACGGGGCCCGTTCCGCCGGCCGGAGGCGGCCTGCGGAACGGGCCTATCCTCGGTCACGTGCCCCTCATCAGCCTGCACGACCGCACCGCCCTCGCCGAACGGTTCCGCACCGACCCCGCGCTGCACCTGTTCGAACTCGGCGACCTCGACGACACCCTCTGGCCCAACACCGCCTGGTACACCGCCGATCCCGACCACGGGCCGGTCGCCCTGCTCTACAGCGGCGGCGACACCCCGGTGCTGCTCGCCTTCGCCCGGCCCGCCGCCGTCCCCGCCCTGGAGGACCTGCTCGGCGCGCTGCGCCCCTTCCTGCCGCGCCGGTTCACGGCCGGGCTCCCGGACGGCGCCGAGCGGGCCCTCGCCCCCGACTACACCACCGAGCGGCGCACCCCGCTGCTGCGGATGATCCTCCCGGACCACGGGCTGCTCCCCGCCGAACCCGGCCACCGCGCCCGGCCGTTGACGCCGTCCGACCAGGGCGACCTGCGCGCCCTGCTGGCCGAGGGCTACCCCGAGTCCTGGTTCGACCCGCGGCTGCTCGCCGGCGGCGGCTACGTCGGCGTCCGCGAGCGGGGGCGGCTGCTGGCCGCCGCCGGGGTGCACGTGCACTCCCCCGCCCACCGGGTCGCCGTGCTCGGCAACGTCGTCACCCACCCCGACGCGCGCGGCCGCGGCCTCGCCCGCGCCTGCGTCACCGCACTGACCCGCCGGCTCGCCCCGACCACCGACCACCTGGGCCTCAACGTCCGCACCGACAACGCCCCGGCGATCCACCTCTACCGGCAGCTCGGCTTCACCACCGTCACCACCTACAACGAACTGGTGCTGACGGCGCGTTGAGCGGCGCCGCCCCCGGCTCCGGGTCGGCCGCCGGCCGGCGGGCCTGGCCGATCATCGTCACGGCATCCGTACGCATGGCGAACAGAATCGCACGGCACCGGATCGACCGAGGTGGCAGGCGGTTCGGGTACCACTGATCACGACTCGGCATCCCTTGTCACGAACCCGCGTGGGACTCGTCACGGCGGCGTCAAGACGGCGGCGAGGAATGGCGCCCGGCTTCCCCACTGCGCTATGAACGTCCCTCAGGAGAACCGCCGACACGGCGGTCCGCACGCACGGGGGACCTCACATGAAGACCATCCGCAACAGTCGCACCATGGCCCTGGCCGGCCTGGCCGTGGTCGGCGCGCTCACCATGACCGCCTGCAACGACGACGCCGCGTCGTCCGACAGCGCCACCACCCCGCCGGCCACCCAGGCCCCGGCCACGCCGTCCGCCGCGCCGACCACCCCGGCGGCCTCCGCCTCGGCGGCCGCGCCGACCGGCGGCACCGGCGGTGCGGCCACCGGCGGGACCACCGGCGGCGCCCCGGCCCAGGCCGGTGCGACGGCGGCGCCCGGCACCACGGTGAAGCTCGGCGACGCGGCGACCATCCCGTTCAGCTCGGGCAGCACCAAGGGCACCGTCGCGCTCGCGGTCACCTCGATCGACAAGGGCGACCCGGCCGACCTCACCTCGCTCAAGCTCGGCGACAAGGCCGCGGGCATGGTGCCGTACTACATCCGCTTCAAGGTCACCAACACCGGCAGCACCGACCTGTCCTTCTCCAGCCTGACCCAGGTGAAGGGCACCCTGCCGGACGGCTCGGAGGCCGCCGAGGTGATGCTGATCGGCAGCTTCGACAAGTGCCCGCACCCGTCCTTCCCGAAGGGCTTCACCAACGGGCAGTCGATCACCTCCTGCGTGCTGGCGCTGGCCCCGACGGCCACCAAGGTGTCGGGCGCCGAGTACTGGGGCGAGCCGTACACCCTGGGCAAGGGCGTCAACTGGAAGTGACCCGTCGACGGTGACCGGCGGCGACCGCCGGTGCACCTTCGACGACCCGGTGGGGGGGGCGGCTCCGGGCCGCCCCGCCCACCGGCACGGCCACCGGCGCGCCCGCCGGTCGGCCGTGGCCGGCCCGCGCTCAGCCCGCGGCCGGCCCGCCGTGGATCCGCAGGAAGGCGTCCACCCCGGACTCCGCCGTCCGCCGGACCTCCTCCTCGGCCACCGGCAGGGCGCCCCAGAAGGAGCGCTCGGCCACGCCGTGGAAGGTCAGCAGGGTGAACCGCTCGGCCGCGAGCCCCGGGTCCGGGACCGCCAGCAGCCCGCGCCCGCCGAGCTCCGCCAGGCACTGCGCGAGGGCGCGCTGGGCCGCCGCCGGGCCGGTCTCGAGCCAGGCCTCCAGGACGTCCGCCGGGATGTTGGCCACCTCGGCCCGGATCGCCCGGCCGAGCGCCCCGAGCTCACCCGCGGCCGGCGCCGCGTTCGCCCGTTCCACCGCGAAGGCGGTGAGGGCGCGCCGCACGTCCACCGCCCCGTCCAGGTGCTCCGCCAGCAACTCCCGCATCCGCTCGGCCAGTTCCGCCGAGTTCTGCAGTGCCACCGACAGGAAGAGGGTCTCCTTGTCGGCGAAGTGGTTGTAGACCGTGCGCTTGGACACCCCGGCCTCGGCCGCGATCGCGTCCATGCTGGCCCGGACGTACCCCTCCCGCCCGAACACCGTGGTCGCGGCCCCGGTGATCGCCCTGCGCTTCTCCGGCCGTCCCGCTGCGCCCGTGGTCGCCACGACCTTCTCCTTCTCCGTCGGCGCCCCGCCGACCGTCTCAGAAACTGCCCGGTGTAGTGTCTGCTGGCCCGTTCACGAGCGGACTTGCCACCGAACAGGCGTGCTCTATGCTGCGTACGATCTCTACACCTCTGTAGAGCAAATCCGAAAACGGGCCTGCCCCCGAGCAGCAGCGGGAAACCGAGAACGGGAACCGGCCGGCCGAACACCAGCGTCCCGTACTGGCAGCGCCGCAACCGCTCTACCACGGCAGACCCGGCGCAGCGCCGACGTGGCGCGCGAAGCACGGGAACACCCGGGGGTGAGTGAGTGGCGGGGCAGCGAGGACGTTCGTCCGACCAGGGTTCGCGACGGCGGACGACGAGCCGGCCCGCGGGCCCCACACGTCCCTTCTCCGGCGGGCCCGCACTGCCCGCGGTGGCGGCCCTCGGGCTGCCGCTGGTCGGCGCGGTGGTCGACGAGTTCTCCGGGCCGGGCATGGGCCTGGCCTTCGCGGTGTGCGCGGTGCTCGGCACCGGCGTCGCGGCCGGGCTCAGCACCCGCCGCGGCTGGTGGTGGGTGGTCGCCGCCTCCCCGCTGGTGGTGCTCGGCGTGACGGCCGCGGCCGAACTGGCGGCGAACGGCGACACGTACCGGGGCAAGGCCCTGGCCACCGGCGCCGCGAAGTGGGTGGTGCACGGTTTCCCGGTGATGGCGCAGGCCGCCGTGGCGGCCCTGCTGGTGATCGTGGCCCGGGTGGTCCTGGACCGGAGGAGGCAGCATGGCTGACGAGCGTGGGCACGAGCGGGAACGGGAACGGCCGGGGGGCGGCCGGGCCGCCGACCGCAGGGCCGCGGCGGCCCCGGCGGCGGGGCGCCGCAACTCCCCGCTGCTGATCGCCGGCCGGGTGGTCGCCACCACGGTGGGCTTCGCGGTGTTCGCGGCCAGCGGGGTGGTCTGGTACGAGTACACGTCGCTGACCGACGGGATGACCACGTCCAACGCGATCGCGGAGACCAAGAAGGACGCCCCCAAGCACCTGGACAACTCGGTCAACCTGCTGCTGATCGGCCTGGACAGCCGCAAGGCCATGGACGGCTCCGACCTGCCCCCGCAGTTCGTCCAGGACGAACTGCACGCCGGGCACAGCTCGGACATCGGCGGCTACAACACCAACTCCCTGATCCTGCTGCACATACCGGCCGGCGGCGGCAAGGTGCAGGCGGTCTCCATCCCGCGCGACGACTACGTCATGACCTACAACGGCGACGGCTCCCAGCAGGGCATGCACAAGATCAAGGAGGCGTACGGCAACGCCAAGGACGCCTTCGACCGGAGCCCGAAGGCCAAGGGCCTCAAGGGCGCCGACCTGGAGAAGGCCGGCCGCGACGCCGGCCGCGCGGCCACCATCCGCACCGTCCAGACCTTCGTGAACCAGCCGGTGGACCACATCGCCGAGGTCAACCTGATGGGCTTCTACGACATCGCCAAGGCCGTGGAGCCGATCCAGGTCTGCCTGACCCACGACACCAAGGACCCGGCGATGGAGGGCCAGGGCTCCGGCGCCGACTTCAAGAAGGGCATCAACACCCTCAACGCCTCCCAGGCGCTGGCCTTCGTCCGCCAGCGCCACAACCTGGACGACGGCAAGGGCAACACCGGCGACTTCGCCCGCACCCACCGCCAGCAGGCCTTCATCTCCTCCGTCGTGCACAAGCTCAAGCAGGACGGCATCATCAGCGACCTCGGCAAGCTCAAGGACCTGTTCGGCGTCGTCCAGAAGGACCTGGTGATCGACAACGAGTGGAACGTCCTGGACTTCGCCCAGCAGGCCCCGGCGCTGACCGGCGGCAACGTCGAGTTCAACACCCTGACCTTCGACGGCTTCGGCACCAGGAACGGCCAGGACGTCAACCTGGTCACCCCCTCGAAGATCCAGAAGGTGGTCAAGCAGCTGTTCGGCTACGCCGACGCGGCCGCCCCGGCGGGCGGCGCCACCGACGCCCCCACCACCGAGGCCCCGGCCAGCCCCTCGCCGAGCGCGACCGCCCCGGCCAAGGCGGCCTCCCCGGCCACCGTCGACGTGTACAACGCCTCCACCGCCGCCGGGGTCTCCTCCTCCGCCGAGGCCAAGGCCCTGGTCGCGATGGGCTTCAAGGAGGGCACCACCGGCCCGGCCCGCAGCAAGCCGAAGACCACCACGGTGACCTACGGCAAGGGCGCCAAGGAGGCCGCCGACCAGGTCGCCGCCCGCTACGGCGTGACCGCCACCGAGTCCGCCAGCGCCGCCGCCGACCACGTGGTGGTCACCCTCGGCACCGCCTTCACCGGCGCCGACGACAAGTCCGCCGCCCCCGGCGGCCCCGCCCCCACCGGCGACCCGGCCGCCAACCTGCCGATGCAGGGCCCCGGCGTCGACGCCACGTCCGACGGCGGCATCCCCTGCGTCTTCTGACGCGAACCGCGGCACCGCACGAGGGAGGTCCCCGCCGGGGCCTCCCTCGGCGCTTTCCCTGGCCGACCCTTGACCGACTCCTGGCCGACTCCTGGCATGATTCTCCGTACTGTGTATAGTGTACTGCGTACGGGATAACCGTGCGCAGTGACGAGAGGGCTCCGTATGCAGATCACCAGCACCGTCGTCTCCCTGACCGTCGAGGACACCACCCCCTCCGCCGCCTTCCTCCAGCGGCACTTCGGCTACACCGAGCTGATGTCCGCCGACGGCTTCGTCTCGCTCGGCCACCCCGGCGGCGGGGTCGGCGTCGTCTACCTGCGGCGCGGGCTGGAGGTGCTGCCCGAGGAGCAGCGGCACCGGACCGCGGACGGGGTGATCCTGGCGTTCACCGTCGAGGACGTCGCGGCGGAGGAGGCGCGACTGCGCGGCGAGGGGGTCGAGATCACCCTGCCGCTGCGCGAGGAGCCGTGGGGCGAGAGGCTCTTCCAGGTCACCGACCCGAACGGGGTCCCGATCGAGCTGGTGGAGTGGGCCCGGCCGTAGCCGTGAACGCGTGGGCGCCCCCGTCCCGGAAGGGGACGGGGGCGCCCACGCGTCGCGTCGCGGCGGGACCGGGCGGGGTGGTCAGTCCACCGTCCAGGCGTCGCCGCCCGCCAGCAGGGCCGCCAGGTCGCCCGGCCCGCGGTGGGCGACGGCGGTGGCCAGCTGGCTGTCCATCAGCTCGTCGTAGACCGGGCGCCGGACGTCGCGCAGCACGCCGATCGGCGTGTGGTGCAGGGTGTCCGCGTCGGCGATCCGGGAGAGCGCGAAGGCGCCGGTCGGGCCGGCCGCGTGGGCGTCGTGCACCAGCACCCGCGCCTCGTTCTCCGGCGTCACCGGGGCGGTGGACAACTCGCCGTCCTCGCCCCGGAAGACGCCGTTGGCCCCGTCCGCGCCGAAGCGGATCGGCCGCCCGTGCTCCAGCCGGATCAGCGCCTCGTCCCGGGTGCCGGCGTCCTTGAGCACCTCGAAGGCGCCGTCGTTGAAGATGTTGCAGTTCTGGTAGATCTCCACCAGCGCCGTGCCCTCGTGCTCGGCCGCCGCCCGCAGCACCGACTGCAGGTGCTGGCGGTCCGAGTCGATGGTGCGGGCGACGAAGGAGGCCTCGGCGCCGATCGCCAGCGACAGCGGGTTGAACGGCGCGTCCAGCGAGCCCATCGGGGTCGACTTGGTGATCTTGCCGAGCTCGCTGGTCGGCGAGTACTGGCCCTTGGTGAGGCCGTAGATCCGGTTGTTGAACAGCAGGATCTTGAGGTTGACGTTGCGCCGCAGGGCGTGGATCAGGTGGTTGCCGCCGATCGACAGCGCGTCGCCGTCCCCGGTCACCACCCACACGCTGAGGTCCCGCCGGGAGGAGGCCAGCCCGGTCGCGATCGCCGGCGCCCGGCCGTGGATCGAGTGCACCCCGTAGGTGTTCATGTAGTACGGGAAGCGCGAGGAGCAGCCGATGCCGGAGACGAAGACCGTGTTCTCCCGCCTGATGCCGAGCTCCGGCATGAAGGACTGCACCGCGGCCAGGACCGCGTAGTCCCCGCAGCCCGGGCACCAGCGCACCTCCTGGTCGGTCTTGAAGTCCCGGGCGCTCTGCGGCCCGTCGGCCTTGGGCACCAGCTCCAAGGACGGGAACGCGTGCTCACTCATCGGTGGTCCTCCTCGTCCAGGGTGCCGATCGCCGCCCACAGCACGTCCGCCAACTGCGCCGCCTTGAACGGCAGTCCGCGCACCTGGTTGTAGGACTCGGCGTCCACCAGGTACTTCGCCCGCAGCAGCAGCGCGAGCTGGCCCAGGTTCATCTCGGGCACGATGACCTTCTCGTAACTGCGCAGCACCGAGCCCAGGTTGGCCGGGAACGGGTTGAGGTTGCGCAGGTGCGCCTGGGCGACCTCGCCGCCGTCCGCGCGCACCCGGCGCACCGCTGCGGTGATCGGGCCGTAGGTCGAGCCCCAGCCGAGCACCAGCACCCGGGCGTCGCCGGTCGGGTCGTCGACCTCCAGCGGCTTGACGGTGATCCCGTCGACCTTGGCCTGCCGGGTGCGGACCATCAGGTCGTGGTTGGCCGGGTCGTAGGAGATGTTCCCGGTGCCGTCCTGCTTCTCGATGCCGCCGATCCGGTGCTCCAGGCCGGCCGTGCCGGGCACCGCCCAGGGGCGGGCCAGGGTGTGCTGGTCCCGCAGGTACGGCCAGAAGGCGCCGTCCTCGCGGTTCGGGCCGGTCGCGAACTTCGGTTCGATCTCCGGCAGTTCGTCGACCTCCGGGATCCGCCAGGGCTCCGAGCCGTTCGCCAGGTAGCCGTCCGAGAGCAGGAACACCGGGGTGCGGTAGGTCACCGCGATCCGGGCCGCCTCCAGCGCCGCGTCGAAGCACTCGGCGGGCGTGGCCGGGGCGACGATCGGCACCGGCGCCTCGCCGTTGCGGCCGAACATCGCCTGCAGCAGGTCCGCCTGCTCGGTCTTGGTCGGCAGGCCGGTGGACGGGCCGCCGCGCTGGATGTCCACCACCAGCAGCGGCAGTTCCAGCGAGACCGCCAGGCCGATCGTCTCCGACTTGAGCGCCACGCCCGGCCCGGAGGTGGTGGTCACGCCGAGCGCCCCGCCGAAGGCCGCGCCGAGCGCGGCGCCGATGCCGGCGATCTCGTCCTCGGCCTGGAAGGTGCGCACCCCGAAGTTCTTGTGCCGGCTCAGCTCGTGCAGGATGTCCGAGGCCGGGGTGATCGGGTACGAGCCCAGGTAGAGCGGCAGCCCGGAGCGCTGCCCGGCGGCGATCAGCCCGTAGGACAGCGCCAGGTTGCCGGAGATGTTGCGGTAGCGCCCGGCCGGGAGCTTGGCCGGCGGCACCTCGTAGGAGACCGCGAAGGACTCGGTGGTCTCGCCGAAGTTCCAGCCCGCCCGGAAGGCGCTGATGTTGGCCTCGGCGATCTGCGGCTTCTTGGCGAACTTGGCGCGCAGGAAGGACTCGGTGCCGTGGGTGGGCCGGTGGTACATCCAGGACAGCAGGCCCAGGGCGAACATGTTCTTCGCCCGCTCGGCGTCCTTGCGGGCCAGCCCGCTGTCCTTGAGCGCCTCCAGGGTCAGCGTGGTGAGCGGGACCCGGTGCAGGTGGAAGGCGTCCAGCGAGTCGTCGCCGAGCGGGTCCGCGGCGTAACCGACCTTGGCCAGCGCGCGCTTGGTGAACTCGTCGGTGTTGACGATGATCTCCGCGCCGCGCGGCAGGTCCGGCAGGTTCGCCTTCAGGGCCGCCGGGTTCATCGCCACCAGCACGTTCGGGGCGTCGCCCGGGGTGAGGATGTCGTGGTCGGCGAAGTGCAGTTGGAAGGACGAGACGCCCGGCAGGGTGCCGGCGGGGGCCCGGATCTCGGCCGGGAAGTTCGGCAGCGTGGAGAGGTCGTTGCCGAACGCGGCCGTCTCCGAGGTGAACCGGTCCCCGGTGAGCTGCATGCCGTCGCCGGAGTCCCCCGCGAAGCGGATGATCACCCGGTCGAGTCTGCGAACGGGCTTGGGGCGCCTCTCCGGTGGACCGCCCGGGGCGTGCGGGCCGGCTGGTCCGGCCGCTCCGGGGCGTCCGTCACCACTGCCGGTACGACCCTCGTCGCCGCCCGATCCGTCCACTGCCTCCGACTGATCGACCTGACTGGTCACTGCCGCGGACCTCCTCGTGGACGCACCACCGCGGGCGCGGCCCCGTGCCCCGTCCGCTTGGTGCACCGCTCGCATCCTATGCGCGCGACCTCGGGCCCGGTTGGAACTCCCGCAGGAATTTCCCCCGCCCACGCCGGTACCGCACCCAAGGACAACGCCCGGCCGCCGGAGATCATTCCGGGTACGGAGCAGCCGCCCCGCGGCGGGCGCCCCGAACAGCCCCCGAGCAAACCCCGGACGGCCCGAACAGCCCCGGGCGGCCCCGGGCGGCCCCGGGCTAGGAGTTGAGGTAGGTCAGCACCGCGAGCACCCGGCGGTGGTCCTCCGCACTCTGCGCCAGCCCCAGCTTGAGGAAGATGTTGCTGACGTGCTTCTCCACCGCCCCGTCGGACACCACCAGCTGCTTGGCCACGGCGGCGTTGGTGCGCCCCTCCGCCATCAGACCGAGCACCTCGCGCTCGCGCGGCGTGAGATTGGCCAGGACGTCGCCCTTGCGGCTGCGGCTGAGCAGCTGCTGCACCACCTCCGGGTCCAGCGCGGTGCCGCCCTCGGCGACCCGCACCACCGCGTCCGCGAACTCGCGCACCTCGGCGACCCGGTCCTTCAACAGGTAGCCGACGCCCCGGGTCGACCCGGCCAGCAGCTCGGAGGCGTAGCGCTCCTCCACGAACTGCGACAGCACCAGCACGCCCAGCTGCGGATAGCGCCCGCGCAGCTCCACGCAGGCGCGCAGGCCCTCGTCGGTGTGGGTCGGGGGCATCCGCACGTCCGAGACCACCACGTCCGGCAGGGCGTCCGCCGCCGCCAGGTCGTGGATCGTCTTCACCAGGGCCGCGCCGTCCCCGACCCCCGCCACGACCTCCAGGCCGCGGTCGGTGAGCAGCCTGGTCAGGCCTTCCCGGAGCAGTACGGAGTCCTCGGCGATGACGACGCGGCGCATGGCGACCTTCCGGGCAGGCGTGAGCTGACGGGTGTCAGTCTCCCCCATCCGCCCGCGCCCGCACGGGCTCGGGGTCGGATCCGCCCGGGGACGCTCACATGGTGCGGATGGCCACCGCGTCGCACAGCCCGTCCAGGGCGGCCTTCGCCGCGCAGTCCGGCAGCGGGGCCAGCAGCGCCCGGGCCTCCTCGGAGTGCCGCAGGGTCTCCCGGCGGGCGCGCTCCAGGGCGGGGTGGGCGCGCAGCAGGCGCAGCGCCTCGGCGTGCAGGTCGTCGTCCGAGAGGTCCCCGTCGAGCAGTTCGCGCAGCCGGGTGTCGGCCGGGTCGTCCGGGTCGGCCGGCATCTGCTCCAGCAGCAGGGTCGGCAGGGTCGGCACGCCCTCGCGCAGGTCGGTGCCGGGGGTCTTGCCGGACTCGTGGCCGTCGCTGGCGACGTCCAGGACGTCGTCGGCGAGCTGGAAGGCGATGCCGATCCGCTCGCCGAACTCGCCGAGGGTGTCCACCAGTGCGGGCGGGGCGCCGGCCATCAGCGCTCCTATCCGGCAGGAGACGGCGATCAGCGATCCGGTCTTGCCGGCCAGCACGTCCAGGTAGTGCAGCAGCCGGTCGGCCTCCGGGCCGGGGCCGCGGGTCTCCAGGATCTGGCCGGTCACCAGCCGCTCGAAGGCCTCGGCCTGCATCCGGACCGCCTCCGGGCCGAGGTCGGCCAGCACCTGGGAGGCGCGGGAGAACAGGAAGTCGCCGGTGAGGATGGCCACCGAGTTGTCCCAGCGGGAGTTGGCGCTCTCCGCGCCGCGGCGCACCGGGGCCTCGTCCATCACGTCGTCGTGGTACAGCGTGGCCAGGTGGGTCAGCTCGACGACCACCGCGGCCGGCACCACCCCGGGCGCCCCCGGGTCGCCGAACTGGGCGGCCAGCAGCAGGAGCAGCGGGCGGAAGCGCTTGCCGCCGGCCTCGATCAGGTGGGAGGCGGTGACGGTGATGAAGGGGACGTCGCTCTTGACGGCCTCGGAGAGCGCCGCCTCCACCGCGTCCAGTCCGGCCTGGACGTCCCGGGTCAGGTCGCGGTCCTGCACGCTGAGCCCGAAGGGTCCCACGACGGTCACGAAGACCACTCCTCTGTCCCTGGTCGATCTAGCGGCCTGGTCCCTGAGTGCCGCCGCTGGCCATACAGGCAGGGTATCCGGTCGCGAGTGGATCACTGCACGGGCGTGCGGATCCCGTCATGACCGCGCCGGAAGCCCTGGTCAGGAGGCCTGCGCGGACGCAGCGGCGGTGGGGGCGAATTCATCGGGAAACACAGACCGGAGATCGGCCCGCGGATCCGGGCCGATCTCCGAACAAACCGACCGGCTACGGTCAGTACGCGAACAGCGAGGCCTTGGACGCGAGGTCCAGGAAGTACTGCGGCAGCAGGCCCAGACCCAGCGTGACCAGCACCCCCGCCCCGATCGCGGTCGCCGTGAAGGCGCTCGGGATCGCCACCGTCGGACCGCCCGGCTGCGGGTCGGAGAAGAACATCAGCACGATCACCCGGATGTAGAAGAACGCGGCCACCGCCGAACTCAGCACACCCACGATCACCAGCGGCGTCGCCCCGCCGGCCGCCGCCGCCTGGAACACCGCGAACTTCCCGGTGAAGCCGGAGGTCAGCGGGATCCCGGCGAAGGCCAGCAGGAACAGCGCGAAGACCGCCGCCACCAGCGGCGAGCGCCGCCCCAGCCCCGCCCAGCTGGACAGGTGGGTCGCCTCCCCCTTGGAGTCGCGCACCAGGGTGACCACGGCGAAGGCCCCCAGCGTCACGAAGGAGTACGCCGCCAGGTAGAACAGCACCGAGGACAGGCCCTGCTTGTTGACCGCGATCACCCCGGTCAGGATGAACCCGGCGTGCGCGATCGAGGAGTACGCCAGCAGCCGCTTGACGTCCTGCTGGGTCACCGCCAGCACCGCGCCGACCACCATGGTCAGGATCGCCACGCCCCACAGCACCGGCCGCCAGTCCAGCCGCAGGCCCGGGAAGGCCACGTAGAACAGCCGCAGGAACGCCCCGAACGCGGCGACCTTGGTGGCCGCGGCCATGAAGCCGGTCACCGGGGTCGGCGCGCCCTGGTAGACGTCCGGGGTCCAGGAGTGGAACGGCACCGCGCCCACCTTGAACAGCAGGCCCACCGCCAGCAGCGCCAGGCCGGTCAGCAGCAGCGCGTCGCTCTGGGTGCTGCTCAGCTGCGCCGGGGTCGTCATCGCCTTGCCGGAGATGACGTCCGCGATGTCGCCGAGCTTGACGCTGCCCGCGTAGCCGTACAGCAGCGCGGTGCCGAACAGGAAGAACGCCGAGGCGAAGGCGCCCAGCAGGAAGTACTTGACCGCCGCCTCCTGGGACAGCAGCCGGCGGCGCCGGGCCAGCGCGCACAGCAGGTACAGCGGGAGGGAGAAGACCTCCAGCGCCACGAACATGGTCAGCAGGTCGTTGGCGGCCGGGAAGAGCAGCATGCCGCCGACCGCGAACAGGGTCAGCGGGAAGACCTCGGTGGTCGCGAAGCCGGCCCGGACCGCGTCCCGCTCCTGCTCCCCGCCCGGGGTGGCGGACGCCTGGGCGGCGAAGGCGTCGGCGGGCAGGCCGCCGGCCTTGGGCTCCAGCCTGCGCTCCGCGTAGGTGAGCACCGCGACGACGGCGACCAGCAGGATCACGCCCTGGAGGAACAGCGCCGGGCCGTCCAGGGCGACCGACTCCATGGCCAGCAGGTCGACCCGCGGCGCGCCGTGGCCCTGCGTCGCCAGCACCACCACGGCGGCGAACGCGCCGGCCAGCGCGACCAGCGCCAGCGACACCTGGGTCCAGTGCCGCAGCCGGCGCGGGACGAAGGCCTCGACCAGGACGCCCGCCACGGCGGCCCCGAAGACCACCAGCATCGGGGAGAGTTGGCCGTACTCGATGTGCGGCGCCGGGATGCCGGGGGTGTTGCCGCCGACGGCGGCGAGCACTGCGGTGGCACTCACTTCTGCTCACCTCCTGAGGTGGCGGCGACCGGGTGGGCCGGCGCCGGGTCGGTCCGGTGGACCTGCGAGAGCGTCGCGTCCACCGAGGGGTTCACCAGGTCGGTGAGCGGCTTCGGGTACACCCCGAGCAGGATCGTCAGCGCCACCAGCGGTGCCACCACGGCCAGTTCCCGGACCTTGAGGTCGGGCATCGCGCGCACGCCCTCCTTCACCGGGCCGGTCATGGTGCGCTGGTACAGCAGCAGCGCGTACAGCGCGGCCAGCACGATGCCGAGGGTGGCGACGACGCCGATCGCCGGGTAGCGGGTGAAGGTGCCCACCAGCACCAGGAACTCGCTGACGAACGGGGCCAGTCCCGGCAGCGACAGGGTCGCCAGGCTGCCGATCAGGAAGGTCCCGGCGAGCACCGGGGCGACCTTCTGCACGCCGCCGTAGTCGGCGATCAGCCGCGAGCCGCGGCGCGAGATCAGGAAGCCGGCCACCAGCATCCACGCGGCGGTGGAGAGGCCGTGGTTGACCATGTAGAGGGTCGCGCCGCTCTGCCCCTGGCTGGTCATCGCGAAGACGCCCATGATGATGAAGCCGAAGTGCGAGATCGAGGCGTAGGCGACCAGCCGCTTGATGTCCTTCTGGCCGACCGCCAGCAGCGCGCCGTAGACGATCCCGACCAGCGACAGCACCAGGATCGCCGGGGCGAAGGTCTTCGAGGCGTCCGGGAACAGCCCGAGGCAGAAGCGCAGCATCGCGAAGGTGCCGACCTTGTCCACCACCGCGGTGATCAGCACCGCGGTGCCGGCCGTCGCCTCGCCCATCGCGTTCGGCAGCCAGGTGTGCAGCGGCCACAGCGGGGCCTTCACCGCGAAGGCGAAGAAGAAGCCGAGGAACAGCGCGTTCTGCGCCGTCCCGGACAGCTTGAGGCTGCCGTCGGCGATCGCCCCGGTGAGGGTCGGCAGGTCGAAGGTGCCGAAGCCCTGCTCCTGGGCGATCACGTACAGCCCGATCACCGCGGCCAGCATCACCAGGCCGCCGAGCAGGTTGTACAGCAGGAACTTGACGGCCGCGTAGGAGCGCTGGCGCGCCGAGTCCGGGCCGCCGGCCCGGTCGCCGAAGCCGCCGATCAGGAAGTACATCGGGATCAGCATGGCTTCGAAGAACACGTAGAACAGGAAGACGTCGGTGGCGTAGAAGGACACCACCACCATCGCCTCCACCGCCAGGATCAGGGCGAAGAAGGCCTGGGTGCGCCGTTTGTTCTCGAAGCTGCCGTCGGGGCCCGGGGCGGCCGGGTCCGCGTCGTGCCAGGAGGCCAGCATCACCATCGGCACCAGGACGGCCGTCAGCAGGGCCAGCACCGCGCCGATGCCGTCCACGCCGAGCGAGAAGGTGATGCCGAAGGAGCGGATCCAGCTGTACGACTCGGTCAGCTGGAACCGGGCGCCGTGCGGGTCGAAGCGCAGCGCCACCAGGGCGGCCAGCACCAGGGTCACCCCCGACACGGCCAGCGCGACGGTCTTGATGGTGCGCCGCCGGGCCGCGTTCGACCCGGCGGGCAGGGCGGCGGTCAGCACCGCGCCGGCCGCCGGGACGGCACAGGTGGTGGTCAGTAGCACGCTCACGGCCTGGCCTCCCGACGCGTTTCCCCGCCCCGAGCCGAAGGGCGCGCCGGTGCCGAGAGCGATGAGCGACCAGCGACCGACGAAGGAGGGAGTGCCGGAGCGAAGAGTGCCGGCGCCGGGTCCGAGCGCCCGGAGGCGAGCGGGCGAATCACAGTCATCACACGGACCTCATCAGGAGAGTCGAGGCGACCAGCACCAGCGTGCCGCCGAACATGGAGAGCGCGTACGAGCGGACGAAGCCGTTCTGGACCCGCCGCAGCCGGCCGGACAGGCCCCCGATGAGGGCGGCCAGGCCGTTGACGAAGCCGTCCAGGCCGCGGCTGTCGAAGTAGACCAGGGTCGCCGCCAGCGCCGAGCCCGGCCGCACCAGCACCGCGTGGTTGAAGTCGTCCTGCAGCAGGTCGCGGCGGGCCGCCCGGGTGAGCGGGGAGCCGACCGGCGGCACCACCGGGACGGGCGAGCGCCCGTACATCAGGTACGCCAGCCCGACGCCGGCCAGCATGCAGGCCGTGGTCAGCCCGGTGACCGTCCAGGAGCCGAGCGGCGGGTTGCCCTCGCTGTGGCCGGTGACCGGCTCCAGCCACTTCAGGAAGGAGCCGTGGTAGACGAACAGCCCGCCGGCGAAGACCGAGCCGAAGGCCAGCAGGACCATCGGCACGACCATGGTCCGCGGCGACTCGTGCGGGTGCGGGAGGTTGCCCTCGGCGTCCGGCTGCCAGCGCTTCTCGCCGAAGAAGGTCAGCAGCATCACCCGGGTCATGTAGAACGCGGTGACGGCCGCGCCGACCAGCGCGCACAGGCCGAGGATCCAGCCCTCGGTGCCGCCCTTGGCGAAGGCCGCCTCGATGATCTTGTCCTTGGAGAAGAAGCCGGACAGCCCGGGGAAGCCGATGATGGCCAGGTAGCCCAGGCCGAACGTGGCGAAGGTCCACGGCATGTGCCGCCACAGGCCGCCGTAGCGGCGCATGTTCACCTCGTCGTCCATGCCGTGCATGACCGACCCGGCGCCGAGGAACAGCCCGGCCTTGAAGAAGCCGTGGGTCACCAGGTGCATGATCGCGAAGACGTAGCCGATCGGGCCCAGCCCGGCCGCCAGGACCATGTAGCCGATCTGCGACATGGTCGAGCCGGCCAGCGCCTTCTTGATGTCGTCCTTGGCGCAACCGACGGCCGCACCGAACAGCAGCGTCACCGCACCGACCACCACCACGGCGGTCTGGGCGTCCGGCGCCAGGTCGAAGATCGCCGAGGACCGGGTGATCAGGTAGACCCCGGCGGTCACCATGGTGGCCGCGTGGATCAGGGCCGAGACCGGGGTCGGGCCCTCCATCGCGTCCCCCAGCCAGGACTGCAGCGGCACCTGCGCCGACTTGCCGCACGCGGCCAGCAGCAGCATCAGGCCGATCGCCGTCAGCCTGCCCTCGCTCGCCCCGTGCACCGCCCCGACCGCGCCCTCCGAACCGAGGACCGGGGTGAAGGCGAAGGAGCCGAACTCGGCGAACATCAGCATGATCGCGATCGACAGGCCCATGTCGCCGACCCGGTTGACCAGGAACGCCTTCTTCGCGGCCGTCGCCGCACTCGGCTTGTGCTGCCAGAAGCCGATCAGCAGGTACGAGGCCAGGCCCACGCCCTCCCAACCGAAGTACAGCAGGAGGTAGTTGTCCGCCAGCACCAGCAGCAGCATGGCGGCCAGGAACAGGTTCAGGTACGCGAAGAAGCGGCGCCGGCGCTCGTCGTGCGCCATGTAGCCCACCGAGTACAGGTGGATCAGCGTGCCCACCCCGGTGATCAACAGCACGAAGGTCATCGACAACTGGTCGAGCCGGAACGAGACGTCGGCCTGGAAGGCGTTCACCGGCACCCAGCTGAACAGGTGCTTCGTCACCGCCCGGTGCTCGACGTCCCGGCCCAGCATGTCCGAGAACAGGGCCAGGCCGAAGCCGAACGAGAGCGCGGCGAGCGCGGTCGCCAGCCAGTGGCCGAAGCGGTCGAAGGCCCGACCGCCCAGGAGCAGCAGGGCGGCACCGGCCAGCGGAGCCGCCACCAGCAGCGGAATGAGAGAGTTCACCGAAGGTCCTCCGCCTACAGCTTCATCAGATTGCTGTCGTCGACCGAAGCGGAGTGCCTGGTCCGGAAGATGGAGACGATGATGGCGAGGCCGACCACGACCTCGGCCGCCGCCACCACCATCGTGAAGAACGCGATGATCTGACCGTCCAGGGTCCCGTGCAGCCGGGAGAACGTCACCAGTGCCAGGTTCGAGGCGTTCAGCATCAGCTCGACGCACATGAACAGCACCACCGCGTTGCGCCGGATCAACACCCCGGACGCGCCGATGGTGAACAACAGGGCGGACAGATAGAGGTAGTTGACCGGATTCACCGCTCTCCCTCCCCGGCCTCGCGCGGCTCGGACCCGTGGCCCGGGACCGGCTCCAGGGGCCCGCGCGGAGCCGCCACCACCGGCCGCTCCGAGGACGGCCGGCCCAGCCAGTCCGCCGTACTGTTCTCCAGCTCCGCCATCCGCCGCAGCATCTCCTGGCTGACGTCCCGGACCTGGCCGCGCTCGCGCAGCGTCGCCATCACCGAGTCCTCCGCGATCGTGCCGTCCGGCAGCAGCGCCGGCACGTCCACCGCGTTGTGCCGCGCGTACACGCCCGGCGCCGGCAGCGGCGGCAACTGGATGTTGTCCCGCACCCGCTGCTCCGCCAGCTCCCGCTGGGTCTTCGGCGCCTTCACGTGCTCCCGGTGGGTCAGCACCATCGCGCCGACCGCCGCCGTGATCAGCAGCGCGCCGGTGACCTCGAAGGCCCACACGTAGCGGGTGAAGATCAGCCGGGCCAGGCCCGGCACGTTGCCCTCGGCGTTCGCCTCGGCCAGCCCGGTGAAGTGGTCCAGCCGCGCGTTCGCGATGCCCGCGATCAGCAGCACCCCGAAGCCCAGCCCGCACAGCACCGCCGCGAACCGCTGGCCCTTCAACTGCTCCTTGAGGGAGTCCTCGCTGGTCACGCCGACCAGCATCACCACGAACAGGAACAGCATCATGATCGCGCCGGTGTACACCACGATCTGCACCACGCCCAGGAACACCGCGCCCTGGGCCATGTAACAGACCGCCAGCGCCAGCATGGTCGCCGCCAGGCACAGCGCGCTGTGCACCGCCTTGCGCATCAGCAGCATCCCCAGCGCGCCACCGACCGCGATCACCGCGAGCACCCAGAACTGGACGGCCTCACCCGTGGAGGTCGTCCCGCCCGCCGCCGCCAGCTGTGCGATCACTGCCGCACCTCCTTCTCCCGGTCGGTGCGCTCCTGCTGGACCGTCCCCGGCGCCGCCCCCGTGATCTCGCCCCGGTAGTACGCACCCTCGTCGGTGCCCGGGAAGATCGCGTGCGGGGTGTCGACCATGTCCTCCGACAGGCCCACCAGCAGCTGCTCCTTGGTGAAGATCAGGTCCTTGCGGGAGGAGTCCGCCAGCTCGTACTCGTTGGTCATCGTCAGCGCCCGGGTGGGACAGGCCTCGATGCACAGCCCGCACAGGATGCAGCGGGCGTAGTTGATCTGGTACACCGCGCCGTAGCGCTCACCCGGCGAGTAGCGCTCCTCGTCCCGGTTGTCCGCGCCCTCCACGTAGATCGCGTCGGCCGGGCAGGCCCACGCGCACAGCTCGCAGCCGACGCACTTCTCCAGCCCGTCCGGATGCCGGTTCAGCTGGTGGCGGCCGTGGAAGCGCGGAGCCGTGGGCTTCTTCTGCTCCGGGTACTGCTCGGTCAGCCGCTTCTTGAACATGGCCTTGAAGGTCACGCCGAAACCGGCGGCCGGACCGAGCACCGACGGCCGGTCGGCCCGCTCGGGCCGGCCCGTCTGGTCGGACGACATCGCGGATCAGCTCCCTTCGGAATGGTCGGCCCCGTTGAGGGCGTCCTGGAGTTGCTTCGGGGCCCGGCCCGGCCGGCGCGGCACCGGCGGCAGCACCTGCCCGGGCAGCGGCGGCACCGGGTACCCGCCCGCCATCGGATCGAACTCGCCCTTGCCCGGGGCCTCCTGCTCCGGCCCGGGCTCCTTCTCCTTGCGCAGGAAGTCCCGGACCAGCGCCAGCAGCAGGATCGCGCCGACCGGCGCGCCCACGTAGAGCACCACCTCGCCGAAGCCGTACCCCTCGTTGCGCAGCGCCCGCACGCTCGCGATCAGCACCAGCCACACCAGCGAGACCGGGATCAGCACCTTCCAGCCCAGCTTCATGAACTGGTCGTAGCGCAACCGCGGCAGCGTGCCGCGCAGCCAGATGAAGAAGAACACCAGCAGCTGGATCTTCAAGGTGATCCACAGCATCGGCCACCAGCCGTGGTTGGCGCCCTCCCAGAAGGCCGACACCGGCCACGGGGCCCGCCAGCCGCCCAGGAACAGGGTCGACGCCACCGCCGAGACCGTCACCATGTTGACGTACTCGGCCAGCATGAACATCGCGAACTTCAACGAGGAGTACTCGGTGTTGAAACCGCCCACCAGCTCGCCCTCGGCCTCCGGGAGGTCGAACGGCGCCCGGTTGGTCTCCCCGACCATCGCGATGACGTAGACGATGAACGACACCGGCAGCAGCACCGCGAACCACTTCGGCTGCTGGTGCGCCACGATCTCCGAGGTCGACATCGACCCCGAGTAGACGAACACCGCCGCGAAGGACAGGCCCATCGCGATCTCGTAGCTGATCATCTGCGCGGCCGACCGCAGGCCGCCCAGCAGCGGGTACGTCGAACCGGAGGACCAACCGGCCAGCACGATCCCGTAGATGCCGATCGAGGCGGTGGCCAGGATGTAGAGCAGCGCCACCGGGAAGTCGGTCAGCTGCAGCGGCGTCCGGGTGCCGAAGACCGACACCTCCTCGCCGGCCGGGCCGAACGGGATCACCGCGAAGGCCATGAACGCCGGGATCGCGCAGACGATCGGGGCCAGGACGTAGACCACCTTGTCCGCGCCCTTGACGACCAGGTCCTCCTTGAGTGCCAGCTTCACGCCGTCCGCCAGCGACTGCAGCAGGCCCCACGGCCCGTGCCGGTTCGGCCCGATGCGCAACTGCATCCAGGCCACCACCTTGCGCTCCCAGACGATCGTCACCAGCACCGTCAGCACCAGGAAGGCGAAGCAGAACACCGCCTTCAACAGCACCAGCCACCACGGGTCCTGGCCGAAGAAGTGGAGCGTCTCGTACGGCTGCGGAGTCGTCATCGGACCTCCCCTTCCCGGGACCCGCCCTCGACGGCGACCGGCGCGAGCTCGGCCGCGGCGATCGTCACCAGATGGCCGACGGTGGTGCCGAGCGCGCGGTGCGCGCCGCCCGGCGTGGAGTTGAGCGGGATCCAGACCGTACGGTCCGGGACCGAGTCGGTCACCTCCAGCGGCAGGACCAGCGAACCCGCCGGACCGGTCAGCCGCAGCGCACCGGCGGCCTCCGCGCCGGCCTCGGCGCCGACCCTCGCGCCGACACCCGCGCCGACCTCCTTGGCGCCGATCTCCTTCGCGGTGGCCGACGACACCCGGGCCACCGCCCGGTGCCGCGTCCCCGCCAGGTGCGGATCGCCGTCCTGCAAGGAGCCCTCGTCCAGCAGCAGCCGCCAACCCGCCAGCACCGCCTGGCCGGTGGCCGGACGCGGCAGCACACCCGGGTGCGCCGCCGGATCCGCCGCGCGGTCACCCCGCCACGGCCCGAAGCGGTCCAGCTCCAGCCGGGCCGCCCGCACGTCCGCCAGGCCCAGCCGGTGCCCCAGCGCGTCCGCCAGCATCGCCAGCACCCGCAGGTCCGACTGAAGGTGACGGCCCATCTGCTGGTCCGGCTTGAGCGCGGCCTCGAACATCCGCACCCGGCCCTCCCAGTCCAGGAACGTCCCCGCCTTCTCCGCCACCGCCGCCACCGGCAGCACCACGTCGGCCCGGCCCGTCACCGCCGACGGCCGCAGCTCCAGCGACACCACGAACGGCACCGCCGCCAGCGCCTCCCCGGCCAGCGCCGGATCCGGCAGATCGTCAAGGTCCACCCCGCCGACCAGCAACGCGTCCAGATCGCCCCGCGCCGCCGCGGTCAGGATCTGGCCGGTGTCCCGGCCCGGACGCGACGGCAGCTCCGCCACCCCCCACACCGAGGCCGCCTGGGCCCGCGCCGCCGCGTCCGCCACCGGACGGCCGCCCGGCAGCAGACCCGGCAGCGCGCCGGCCTCCACCGCCCCACGCTCCCCGGCCCGGCGCGGCACCCAGGCCAGCGCCGCCCCGGTCGCGTGCGCCAACCGCAGCACCGCCGTCAACGCACCCGGCACCGACGCCAGCCGCTCACCCGCCAGGATCACCGCACCCGGCCGGCGCAACAGCTCCGCCGCCCGCCCGGCCTCGTCGTTCAACGGCTCGTCCGCCGCCAGCGCCGCGAACCACTCCGGCTCCGTCCCCGGCGCCGCCGGCAGCAGCGCACCGCGCAGCTTCGCCAGCCCCCGGGAGGCGAACGACGCCACCGAGAACACCTTGACGCCGTTGCCCCGGGACGCCTTGCGCAGCCGCAGGAAGACGATCGGCGACTCCTCCTCCGGCTCGAACCCCGCCAGCAGCACCGCCGGAGCCTGCTCCAGCCGCGCGTAGTCGACGCCCGAACCGTCCACGTCCACCCCGCGCCCGGCGACCGCCGCGGCCAGGAAGTCCGCCTCCTCACCGCTGTGCGGGCGGGACCGGAAGTCCACGTCGTTGGTGCCCAGCACCACCCGGGCGAACTTCGCGTACGCGTACGCGTCCTCCACCGTCACCCGGCCGCCCGCCAGCACACCCGTACGGGCCCCGCGCAGACCCTCGGCGGCCCGCCGCAACGCCTCCGGCCAGGAGGCCGGCACCAGCTCGCCGTCCACCCGCACCAGCGGGGCCGTCAGCCGGTCCCGCTGCTGGGCGTAGCGGAACGCGAACCGGCCCTTGTCGCAGTTCCACTCCTCGTTCACCGCCGGGTCCTCGCCCGCCAGCCGGCGCAGCACCTTGCCCCGCCGGTGATCGGTGCGCTGCGCGCAACCCGCCGAGCAGTGCTCGCACACGCTCGGCGAGGACACCAGGTCGAAGGGGCGCGAGCGGAAACGATAAGCCGCCGAGGTCAGCGCCCCCACCGGACAGATCTGGATGGTGTTCCCGGAGAAGTACGACTCGAAGTCGTCCCCCTCCCCCGTGCCCACCTGCTGCAGCGCCCCGCGCTCCACCAGGTCGATGAACGGGTCCCCGGCGATCTGCTGCGAGAAGCGGGTGCAGCGCGCGCACAGCACGCAGCGCTCCCGGTCCAGCAGCACCTGGCTGCTGATCGGCAGCGGCTTCGCGTAGGTGCGCTTCATCCCCTCGAACCGGGAGTCCGCCGCGCCGCTGCTCATCGCCTGGTTCTGCAGCGGGCACTCGCCGCCCTTGTCGCAGACCGGGCAGTCCAGCGGGTGGTTGATCAGCAGCAGCTCCATCACGCCGCGCTGGGCCTTCTCCGCCACCGGCGAACTCAGCTGGGTGCGCACCACCATGCCCTCGGCGACCGGGATGGTGCAGGAGGCGACCGGCTTGCGCTGGCCCTCGACCTCCACGATGCACTGCCGGCAGGCGCCGGCCGGATCCAGCAGCGGATGGTCGCAGAAGCGCGGGATCTGGGTGCCGATGGTCTCGGCGGCCCGGATCACCAAGGTGCCCTTGGGGACCTTCACTTCGACGCCGTCGATGGTGAGCGTGACCAGTTCGACCGCGGCTCCGTCGTTCGTGGAGGCGGCCGGCTCGGTGATCGTCACGCGTGCACCTCCCTCTCGGTGGCGGACTGGTGGCCGGGGCGGGGGCCGTCGGCCCAGACGGTGGACGCGGCCGGGTCGAACGGGCAGCGGCGCTCGGCCAGGTGCTGCTCGTACTCGGCCCGGAAGTACTGGAGCGAGGAGACGATCGGGCTCGCCGCGCCGTCGCCCAGCGCGCAGAAGGACTTGCCGTTGATGTTGTCGGCGATGTCGAGGAGCTTCTCCAGGTCCCCGTCGACGCCCTGGCCCGCCTCGATCCGCTTCAACAGCTGGACCAGCCAGTAGGTGCCCTCCCGGCAGGGGGTGCACTTGCCGCAGGACTCGTGGGCGTAGAACTCCGTCCAACGGGTCACCGCCCGCACCACGCAGGTGGTCTCGTCGAAGACCTGCAGCGCCTTGGTGCCGAGCATCGAACCCGCCGCGCCGACGCCCTCGTAGTCCAGCGGGACGTCGAGGTGCTCGTCGGTGAACATCGGGGTGGAGGAGCCGCCCGGGGTCCAGAACTTCAACCGGTGCCCGGCCCGGACGCCGCCGGAGAGGTCCAGCAGCTGGCGCAGCGTGATGCCGAGCGGGGCCTCGTACTGGCCGGGGTTGGTGACGTGGCCGGACAGCGAGTACAGCGTGAAGCCCGGGGACTTCTCGGTGCCCAGGCCCTTGAACCACTCCTTGCCGCGGGCCAGGATCGGCGGCACCGAGGCGATCGACTCGACGTTGTTGACCACCGTCGGGCAGGCGTACAGGCCGGCGATCGCCGGGAACGGCGGGCGCAGCCTCGGCTGGCCGCGGCGGCCCTCCAGCGAGTCCAGCAGCGCCGTCTCCTCGCCGCAGATGTAGGCGCCGGCGCCGGCGTGGACGGTGATGTCCAGGTTCACGCCCGAGCCGAGGATGTCCCGGCCGAGCAGGCCCGCCGCGTACGCCTCGGCGACCGCGGCGTGCAGGCGGCGCAGCACCGGGACGACCTCGCCGCGCAGGTAGATGAACGCGTGGTCGCAGCGGATCGCGTAGGAGGCGATGACCATGCCCTCGATGAGGGAGTGCGGGTTGGCGAACAGCAGCGGGATGTCCTTGCAGGTGCCCGGCTCGGACTCGTCCGCGTTGACCACCAGGTAGTGCGGCTTGCCGTCGTTCTGCGGGATGAACTGCCACTTCATCCCGGTGGGGAAGCCCGCGCCGCCGCGGCCGCGCAGACCGGAGTCCTTGACCAGGGCGATCACGTCGTCCGGGGGCATCGCGAGGGCCGCCTTGAGGCCCTCGTAGCCGTGGTGGCGGCGGTAGGTGGCGAGGGTCCAGGGACGGCTGTCGTCCCAGGGGTCGGACAGGACGGGGGTGAGCAGCTTCTCGGCCGGCTCGGCGGAGGTCATCACGCTTCGGTCCCTTCCTGGCCGTCGGCCTTGCCTTCGTGGCCCGGCTCCCCGTGGCGGGGGGCCTCGTGGCGGGGGGAGACCACCTTGGTGCCGGCGGTGCCGGGCAGGGCCTCGCCGCGCGCCAGCCGCAGCCCGGCCAGCGAGGGGGCGCCGCCGGCACCCGACTCGTCGTTGGCGCCCGGGCGCTCGTCCGGGAAGCCGGCCAGGATCCGGGCGGTCTCCTTGAAGCCGCACAGCCGGGCGCCGCGGGTGGGCCGCACCTCGCGGCCGGCCCGCAGGTCGTCGACCAGCCGGCGGGCGCTCTGCGGGGTCTGGTCGTCGAAGAACTCCCAGTTGACCATCACCACGGGGGCGTAGTCGCAGGCGGCGTTGCACTCGATGTGCTCGATCGAGATCTCGCCGTCCTCGGTGGTCTCGTTGTTGCCGATGCCCAGGTGCTCCTGGAGGTCGGCGAAGATCCGGTCCCCGCCGAGCACCGCGCACAGGGTGTTGGTGCAGACCCCGACGTGGTACTTCCCGGCCGGGCGCCGCCGGTACATCGTGTAGAAGGTGGCGACGGCGGTGACCTCGGCCGTGGTGAGCCCCAACTGGTCGGCGCAGAAGCGGATCCCGGTCCGGCTGACGAAGCCCTCCTCGGCCTGCACCAGGTGCAGCAGCGGCAGCAGCGCCGAACGGGCCTGCGGGTAGCGGCCGATCAGCTCGGCGGCGTCGGCGGCCAGCCGGGAGCGCACCTCCTCCGGGTACGGCGGGGCCGGCATCGCCGGCAGTCCCAGTTCGACGTCCGTCACCGGTCCACGCCTCCCATCACCGGGTCGATCCCGGCCACCGCGACGATCACGTCGGCCACCTGGCCGCCCTCGCACATCGCCGCCATCGTCTGCAGATTGGTGAACGACGGGTCCCGGAAGTGCACCCGGTACGGGCGCGTCCCGCCGTCGCTGACCACGTGCACGCCCAGCTCGCCCTTGGACGACTCGACCGCCGCGTACGCCTGGCCGACCGGGACCCGGAAGCCCTCGGTGACCAGCTTGAAGTGGTGGATCAGGGCCTCCATCGAGGTGCCCATGATCTTGCGGATGTGGTCGAGCGAGTTGCCCATCCCGTCCGGGCCGACGGCCAGTTGGGCCGGCCAGGCGATCTTCTTGTCGGCCACCATGACCGGGCCCGGGCGCAGCCGGTCCAGGCACTGCTCGACGATCCGCAGGGACTGCTTCATCTCCTCCAGCCGGATCAGGAACCGGCCGTAGGAGTCGGCGGTGTCGGCGACCGCGACCTCGAAGTCGTAGTCCTGGTAGCCGCAGTACGGATCGGTCTTGCGCAGGTCGTGCGGCAGGCCGGTGGCCCGCAGGATCGGACCGGTGGCGCCCAGGGCCAGGCAGCCGGCCAGGTCCAGGAAGCCGACGTCGACCAGCCGGGCCTTGAACACCGGGTTGCCGGTGGCGAGTTTGTCGTACTCGTGCATCCGGGAGCGGAGGGTGCGGACCGCCTCGCGGATCTGGTCGACGGCGCCGGGCGGCAGGTCCTGGGCCAGGCCGCCGGGGCGGACGTACGCGTGGTTCATGCGCAGGCCGGTGACCAGTTCGAAGACGTCCAGGATCAGCTCGCGGTCCCGGAACCCGTAGACCATCAGGGTGGTGGCGCCGATCTCCATGCCGCCGGTGGCCAGGCAGACCAGGTGCGAGGCGATCCGGTTGAGCTCCATCATCATCACCCGGATGACGCTGGCCCGCTCCGGGATGTCGTCGGTGATGCCGAGCAGCTTCTCGACCGCCAGGCAGTAGGCGGTCTCGTTGAACAGCGGGATCACGTAGTCCATGCGGGTCACGAAGGTGGTGCCCTGGACCCAGCTGCGGAACTCCATGTTCTTCTCGATGCCGGTGTGGAGGTAGCCGATGCCGCAGCGGGCCTCCTTCACCGTCTCGCCGTCGATCTCCAGGATCAGCCGCAGCACGCCGTGGGTGGACGGGTGCTGGGGGCCCATGTTGACGATGATGCGCTCGTCGTCGGCCCGGCCGGCCGCCTCGATCACCTCGCCCCAGTCGCCGCCGGTGACGGTGAAGACCCGGCCCTCGGTGGTGTCGCGGGCATCTGCTTCCTCGTAGTGCTGAGTACTCATCAGCTGTACGACCTCCGCTGGTCGGGAGCCGGGATCTGGGCGCCCTTGTACTCGACGGGGATGCCGCCGAGCGGGTAGTCCTTGCGCTGCGGGTGGCCCAGCCAGTCGTCCGGCATCATGATCCGGGTGAGCGCCGGGTGGCCGTCGAAGACCAGGCCGAAGAAGTCGTAGGCCTCGCGCTCGTGCCAGTTGCTGGTCGGGTAGACGCTCACCACGGAGGGGATCCGCGGGTCGGCGTCCGGCGCGGTGACCTCCAGCCTGATCAGCCGGCCGTGGGTGATCGAGCGCAGGTGGTAGACCGCGTGCAGCTCGCGGCCCCGGTCGCCCGGGTAGTGCACCCCGCTCACGCCCAGGCACAGCTCGAAGCGCAGCGCCGGGTCGTCGCGCAGGATGCGCACCGCCTTCAACAGGTGGGTGCGGTCCAGGTGGAAGGTGAGCTCGCCGCGGTCGACCACGGTCTTCTCGACCACCTCGGCCGGGTCCAGGCCCTGCTCCTCCAGCGCGCCCTCGAACTCGTCGGCGACCTCGTCGAACCAGCCGCCGTACGGGCGTTCGCTCGGGCCGGGCAGCACGATCGGGGCGGCCAGACCGCCGAAGCCGGAGGTGTCGCCGGTGCCGTCGGCACCGAACATGCCCTGCCGGCGGCCGACCACCTCGACCGGGATCTCCCGGGGCGGCTGCTCGCGGCGGGACTCGGGTACCTGCTCGCTCATCGCAGCTGCCCCCGCATCTCGCTGATCGGGGTCGCCTTGAGGGCCAGGGCCTCGCCCAACTCCTCGGCGCGGCGCCGGTTCACGCCCAGCGGCTCGTGCTGGATCTTGTCGTGCAGCTTCAGGATCGCGTCCAGCAGCATCTCCGGGCGGGGCGGGCAACCGGGCAGGTAGATGTCCACCGGGACGATGTGGTCGACGCCCTGCACGATCGCGTAGTTGTTGAACATCCCGCCGGAAGAGGCGCAGACGCCCATCGAGATGACCCACTTCGGGTTGGGCATCTGGTCGTACACCTGGCGCAGCACCGGGGCCATCTTCTGACTCACCCGGCCCGCCACGATCATCAGATCGGCCTGCCGGGGGGAGCCCCGGAAGACCTCCATCCCGAACCGGGCCAGGTCGTAGCGGCCGGCACCGGTGGTCATCATCTCGATCGCGCAGCAGGCCAGACCGAAGGTGGCCGGGAAGAGTGACGCCTTGCGCACCCAGCCGGCGGCCGTCTCCACGGTCGTGAGCAGAAAGCCGCTCGGCAGCTTCTCCTCGATTCCCATCAGATCCCTCTCAATGCCCTCAAGTCCTCTGGTACGTCCGGCGATGCGCCCGCGGAGCGTCCGGGGGAACGTCCGGCCCGTCCGAGCTTGTCCGCTCGTTCACAAGGGCGGCGGCGCCACCCCTGCCTCAGTCCCACTCCAGGCCGCCGCGACGCCAGACGTAGGCGTACGCGACGAAGACGGTGGCGATGAACAGGAGCATCTCGACCAGCCCGAAGAGCCCCAGGGAGTCGAAGGTCACCGCCCAGGGGTAGAGGAAGACGATCTCGATGTCGAAGACGATGAAGAGCATCGCCGTCAGGTAGTACTTGATCGGGAACCGACCGCCGCCCACGGGCTGCGGGGTCGGCTCGATGCCGCACTCGTACGCCTCCAACTTGGCCCGGTTGTAGCGCTTGGGGCCGGTGAGTGAGGCCATCACGACGGAACCGACCGCGAACGCCGCCGCGATGGCACCGAGTACGAGGATCGGCGCGTAGGCATTCATAGCCCCCGCTCCCTCCGTCCAGTCGTCCTTGACTGCAGATCGGAACCGGCGGGTCACACTGAGGTGAACCCGCGTTCCAGTTCCCGAGATCCACCTCATGTGAGGCAGTTCACAAAGCCTGGAACGAGCGCATCCTATGCCCGGTGGCTTGTGATCTGCGACACGCAGTTCATCGTCATCTTTGTGATCTACGCCACCATGTGAATGGTGGCGAATGTGAACATGCCCAGAGTTGTCAACGCAAAGGAGTCAAATGGTCACAAGCAGTCGCATTTACCTGGGAAGCGGCTGGTCAGGGGCGTATTCCTATATCAACTATGCTCCGGGGATGGCAAATTTCGGGGCGTCATGTTGACGTGTTATAGCGGCTCACTCGGAGGGGTGGTGGGGGGAGGAACGCTTGCTTGACCCTTTGTTCACAAGCGCGCGATGTTGCCGTAGGGGTCTCCCCCTCCCCCTCCCCCTCCCCCTCCCGCCGCCCGCCGCCCGCCGCCCGCCGCCCGCCGCCCGCCGCCCGCCGCCCGCGCCAGGGTTGCCCACCTGCTGCCGGTGTCACCTGCGCTGGACCGGCCGGTCCCAGCGCGGGGCTGCTGCGCGCTCGCAGCCCCGGCAGCCTGTGGGCCCCTGGGGGCCTGCCCTCCTCCTCCGCCTCCGCTTCACCCGCCGCCCTCGCGGCTCCGCCTCCCGTGTAGGCAGGCCCGACTTCCTGCTGCGGCCCTCGAATCCCTCGGCCCGCCTCCTCCTCCGCCCTGCCTCCCTCTCGCTCTCGGGCCCCGCTCTGGCGCAGGCCTCGTCCGTCGTTCCGCTCTCGCCCTTGGGGCCAGGGGCCGGCTACCGGTTGCCGACTGCCTGTTCCCACACCCAGGCCGCGATGCCCACCCGGTTACGGGCACCGAGCTTGCGCTGGATGTTGGCGAGGTGGTTCTTCACCGTTCCCGGTGAGATGAAGAGCCCGGCGCCGATCTCGGCGTTGGTCGCTCCATCGGCCACCAGCTCAGCGATCTCCTTTTCCCTCTCGGTCAGTTCTTCCACCGGGCCGGCTATCGACGGGCCCGGCACGCCTCCCCCGCCCGCGGCCCCAGGCTTCGGTGTGGCGCCCGGCAGTGCCATGTGCTGCAACAGCCGAACGGTCACCTGCGGACTGATCAACGCGTCCCCGGCCATCGCTGCCCTGACCGCCTCGATCAACAGGACCGGCCCCGAGCGCTTGAGCAGGAAGCCCGCCGCACCGTGCCGCAAGGCCGTGTGCACGTACTCGTCCAGGTCGAAGGTCGTCACCACGATCACCTTGCACTGACCGGCGAGTTGCCGCGTGACCTCCAGGCCGTCGAGCTTCGGCATCCGGATGTCCGCGAGCACCACGTCCGGCCGCAGCCTGTTCGCTTCCTGTACCGCCGCGGCACCGTCCGCCGCCTCCGCCACCACCGTCATGTCCGGCTGGACGTCCAGGATCATCCTGAACGCGCTGCGAATGTCCGCCTGGTCATCGGCGACCAGGATCCGGATCGGCTTTGCGCTGCTGCTCATCCGCTCTTCTCCCCTGCACCCGCACTCGTCCTCATCGGGGTCTCCGGCCGCTCCGGTTCCTCCCGCCCCGCCAGCGGCAGCCTCGCCGTCACACGCCAGGCCTCCCGCTCATGCACTCCCGCCTCGAAGGTGCCGCCGAGCGCCTCCACCCGCGCGGCCAGACCAGGCAGTCCGCTGCCGCCCCCACGCCGGGGCCGACTGGCCGCCCCCACCGGCCGACCGTCGTTCGTCACGGTCAGCTCCAGCCACTCGCCGACACGGCGCGCCCGGACGTCGACCCGTCCGGCACCCTGGGCGTGCCGTCGGACATTCGTCAGCGCCTCGACGACGATCCGGTGGACCGTCCCTCCCAGCTCCCTCGGAACCGGCTGCTCCGGCAGTTCCAGCCGGACCTCGGGGCCGCCCGCGGCGGTGAACCGCTCGGCCACCTCCGCGAGTTCCGACAGCCCCGGCTGTGGGCCACGCCCGGTCCCCTCCTCCGTGCGCAGCAGCTGGACCGTCCGGTCCAGTGATGCCAGGGCCCGCTGCCCGGCCTGCTCTATCCGTTCGAACATGGCGACCGCACGGGCCGGGTCGACCGAAGCCAGGTAAGCACCGGCCTGGGCCTGGGCCACCATGCCGCTGACGTCGTGCGCCACGAAGTCGTGGAGATCGTGGGCCAGTTCAAGCCGCTGGGCTCGCCTGGCCTCGACCACCGCCTTGGCGCGTCCCTCGTCCAGGCCCCTCAGGTAGAGCCCGATCAGGACGGCCGGCAGGGAGAGCGCCGAGCCGAAGCCGAAGATCGTGAGGACGTCCCCGGGCCCTTCGACGAACGCGAACCTGGTCAGCCAGAGGGCGACCGCTGCGCATGCCGTCCAGGCCGCCAGTGCGCACCGCAGGCCGTCCTCGGTGCGCAGGGTGATGACCACCGACAGCAGCAGGACGGCCAGTTCGACCAGTCCGAGCAGCCCGGCCCAACGGTCGCCCTCCATCCAACGGCCGAGGATCCAGACGGCGGCCGTGACAACCCCCGAGGACGCCCCGAGCGCCAAGGTCACGACTGCCGTGCCACGGCGGCCCCGCGCCGACCAGGCAGGCAGTGCCAGGACCAGGACGACCCCGGACAGGATCTGAGTCATCATCATCACCTCTCCTCGACTCTTCGACTGCCGTCACATTACGGCGCGGGAGGGGCGGCACACCTGTGCCGATCGGCACATTTCAAAGGGCAGTTGAGCAGGAGGAACAGCCCGATCGGCATCTGCCGCCGGCCCTTCCCGAGCGCCAGTCTTGAGTCATCGCACCGGCCACGGGGCCGGAGCCGAAGGGAGTGCACCGCCATGTCGAAGCTCATGATCAATGCCCGTCTGTCCGACCACCGGATCGGCCCGGTCGACGCGGTCGTGCCGGACGTCCCGCCCGCCCCGCGCTGGGCCCGGATCGCCGCCGCGGCCGCCGCGCTCAGCACGGTTCCCTCGGGACTGTGGCGGATCGTCTTCGGCTTCGGCGTCCCGCTCGGTTTCAGCGGGGCGACGGCTGCGGCGTACGCGGCGCACCAGCCGGGCTGGGGCACGGTCTACTGCGTGGCGCTGAGTGCGCTGGCGGAGGGGCTGGCATTCCTGACCGTGGGCCTGGTCCGGCCCTGGGGGCAGGTGGCTCCGCGCTGGATCCCGCTGATAGGCGGCCGACGGGTGCGCCCCCTGTTCGCCGTTGTTCCGGCGTTGTCGGGCGCACTCGTCCTGACCGGGCTGGGGCTGTTCGCCCTGTTCGGCGGCTGGGCCGGGAACCTGGCCGAGGCGGATTCGCCGCACGGCCTCAGCGCCCTGGTGATGACTCTCGCCTACCTGCCTCTGGTCGCCTGGGGTCCGCTACTGGGCGCGGTCACGGTCGACTACGCCCGCCGGACTCTGTGGCGGCGCCGGTGACGAGGGCTGCGGGTCAGACCGGGGCCGGCTCCGGGCTCGGCTGCTCCGCCTCGGGTGCGCTCGCGGCCGGGAGCGGCGCAGGGGCGGTCCGCCGCCCCCACTCGGTCGCGATCAGCACCAGGGCTGCGCCGAGCAGGGCGAGCGGGCCCATCCGATTCCCGGCCACGGTGAGGCCGAAGACGGCGGCCCACAGCGGTTCGGTGCCGAGCAGCAGGCTCACCCGGGACGGCGAGGTGGCCCGGACGGCCCACATCTGGACGAAGAAGGCGAACAGGGTGCAGAACAGGGACAGATGCAGCAGCCAGGCCCACTGGCCGGCCCCGTACGAGCGGGCGATGGTCCAGGGAGCGGGCCCGGCGGACAGCGCGACCACGGCGAACACCGTGGTGGCCGAGGCGAGTTGGACCCAGGTGACGGCCAGCATGTCGGTGTGGCGGACGGCTCGGGCACGGGCCGTCGCCAGGACGTACGCCGAGCGGACGAGGGCGGCGCCCAGCACCAGCAGGTCGCCGAGGGTCGGAGGGCGCAGCCCGCCGTCGCCGGTGAGCAGGGCTACGCCGAGGACGGCCAGCCCGGCGGCCGCGAGGAAGGCCCGCGGCGGTGCGGTCCGGGCGAGGGCGCTCTCGCCGAGCGGGGTGAGCACCATCGCGAGGCTGATGATCAGCCCGGCATTGGTCGCGGAGGTGTGCACGGCGCCGTAGGTCTCCAGCAGGAAGATCCCACTGAGGACCAGGCCCAGCGTGGCGCCGCCGAGCCATTCGGCGCGGCTCAGCTTCCGCAGGGAGCGCCAGGCGACCAGCCCGAGCAGCGGCAGCACCAGCCCGAAGCGTAGGACGAGCATCGCCACGACCGTCTCCGGGTCGGCCACCCGCTGGACGGCGAGGAAGCTCGATCCCCACACCACTGCCACGAGCAGGACCGGTAGATCGCGAAGGATCGATGAGGACGAGAACGAGGACAGGGAGGCGCGCATGAGGAGGATCCCTCCGTACGAACGGAACCGGCGGGTGCGAGGACCGTACGGCGTCGGACGGACCCGGGAGCTGGGCGTGTGGCTCAGCGGGGGACGGGGCGAGGGGTGGAGCACGGGGGCGCCATCTTCGCGCACCGGGCCGCCGGTGATCAATGCCCCTGCCGGGCGCCGGCGGGTCAGGCGGCGAGCAGACCGTTCGTCTCGGCGATGTCCTCGATGTCGGCTGGAGTACCGGACATGATGGCGCGGACGTGCTCGGTGACGAGCTCGGTCGGCCAGTCCCACCAGGCGGCGCGGAGGAGGCGTTCGATGTCGGCGTCGTCGAAGCGGCGTCGGATCGGGCGGGCGGGGTTGCCGCCGACGATCGTGTAGGGCTCGACGTCGGCGGTGACCACCGCACCGGCCGCGATGATCGCTCCGTCGCCGATCCGGACGCCCGGCAGGACGGTGGCGCCGAAGCCGAACCAGACGTCGCTGCCGACCACGGTGTCACCGCGGCTGGGCAGGCCCGTGACGATGTCGAGGGTCTGCTCGGTCCAGCTGCCGCCGAACATCGTGAAGGGGAAGGTGGAGACGCCGATGGCCGGGTGGGCGGCCCCGGCCATCAGGAAGCGGGTGCCGGTGGCGATCGCGCAGTACTTGCCGATCACCAGCCGTTCGGGGCCGTAGGCGTAGAGGACGTTGCGCTCCTCGAAGCGGGTGGCTCCGTCGGGGTCGTCGAAGTACGTGTACTCGCCGACCTGGATCCTCGGGTCGGTGACGAGCGGGCGCAGCAGGACCACTCGGTCGTGGCCGGCGAGCGGGTGGAGGGCGGTCGGGTCGGGGACGGCTCGGGTGGTCACACAGGCTCCTCTCGTAATGCGACTTGAGTCGCATTACGATGAGCATGGCACGACCACCACCCCGCAGCAAGCCTTAATGCGACAGGAGTCGACTTTGAGTGAGGCCACCACTCCCGACGGGCAGCCGCCCCGCACGCCCACCCCGCGCCCGGGCGGGCGCAGCGCCCGGGTCCGCGCGGAGGTGGTCGCCGCCACGCTCGCCGAGGTCACCGAGAAGGGGTACGACGGACTCACCGCCGAGGCCGTCGCGGCACGCTCCGGCATCCACAAGGCGACTCTCTACCGGCGGTGGGGCGGAGTGGACGGCCTGATCGCCGACGCCCTGACCGCCTCCGCCGACCAGCCCTGGCCACTGCCCGACACCGGAGACCTCCAGGAGGACCTCCGCCGCATCACCCAGGAGGTGTTCAGCGTCTTCACCGACCCGGAGCGGGGTTCCACGCCCACCGCGCTGATCTCCGCCGCCCAACGCTCCGACGTCGGCGCGGCCGCCCTGCGCGGGTTCTTCGCGACCCGCCACCGCCAGGCCGCCGAGGTCGCCGAACGAGCCGTTGCGCGGGGAGACCTGCCCGTCGGGACGGACGGCGCCGAGGTGATCAGGGCCGCCACCGCCCCGCTCTACTACCGGCTGTTCGTCACCGGCGAACCGCTGGACGCCGGCACCGCCGAACGGGCCGCCGACGCCGCCGCCCTCGCCGCCCTCGCCGGTCTGTTCACGCCCACCCCGAAGGAGAACTGACACCACGTCACCATCGACAGCCGAAGGAGTACCGGCCGCCCCAGCCCCCTACCGAAGACCCACCCGGCCGTGGATGATTCCTCCATGACAAGCATGCCGTCCACCACCCCCCGGAAGGCCCGTCACGTGAAGCGCAAGCACTGGGCGCTGGTCGCCGCCGCCACCGTCCTCCCGCTCGCGGCGAGCACCGGCACGGCCGTCGCGGCCCCCTCCGGCGCCACCCCCACCCCGAGCGCGGCCTGCACCTACACACCGGCCGTCCCGGCCGACAACTTCAAGGGCATCCCGGTCTTCGACGCCGCGAAGGCGGCCCGCCCCTACCAGGCGACCGTGCGCACCAACCAGGGCCCGATCACCTTCGAGGCACTGACCGACAAGGCGCCCTGCACCACCTTCTCGTTCCGCTTCCTCGCCGAGCACGACTACTTCGACCGCAGCCACTGCCACCGGCTCACCACCCAGCGGATCTACGTGTTGCAGTGCGGCGACCCGACCGGGACGGGCAGCGGCGGTCCGGGCTACTCCTTCCCGGACGAGAACCTGACCGGCGCCACCTACCCGGCCGGCACCGTGGCCATGGCCAACGCCGGTCCGAACACCAACGGCAGCCAGTTCTTCATCGTCTGGAAGGACACCAAGCTCTCCCCCGCCTACACCCCGTTCGGCCGGGTGACGGCCGGCTTGGATGTCCTGCAGAAGATCGCCGCCGCAGGCGAGGACGACCAGAACGGCCCGGGCGACGGATTCCCGAACGTCCCCGTGAACATCCGCCACGTGAAGATCGGCAAGCGCTGATCCACCGGCCGGGCAGGCGAGCAGGCGAACACAAGGGGGTGGACCGGGCGGCACCGGTCCGGCGCGCAGCGGTCCGGCCCGCCCCCTCGCCGCTCCCGTACGGTGGCAGCACCACCGACACCGCAGGGAGCAGCACCGCATGGACAGCCGGATCTGGGAGAGCGTCGACCACCTGGTCGCGTGGCTGGACGATCAGAGCACCCAGTCGCCGCAGGAGGAGCGCCTGCTGCGGCTGCTCAAGCTCTCCGAGGAGATCGGCGAGGTCGGCGCCGCGGTGATCGGCGCGACCGGGCAGAACCCGCGCAAGGGCGTCACCCACACCTGGGAGGACGTCCAGCACGAGCTCTGCGACGTCGTGTTCAGCGCCCTGGTCGCCCTGCGGACGCTCACCCCCGACGCGGCCCGGGTGTTCGACGAGCGCCTCGCCTACGTCGAACAGCGCTCCGCCGCCTCCCGCGACACGGCGGAGCAGGAGACGGCGGAGCAAGATCCTTCAACGCGGGGGACGACGGAACAGGGGACGGAGGCGCAGGAGACGGAGACGGAGACGGAGACGCAGGGGACGGCACCGAAGTCGCCCTGAACAGCGCCGCCCCGAGCACCCGGCACCCCGAGCACCCCGCCACCTCAGGCGTTGGGCGCGACCCTCGCCAGCCCGTTGATCACGCGGTCCATCGCGTCGCCGCCCTGCGGGTCGGTGAGGTTGGCGAGCAGCTTGAGGGTGAAGCGCATCAGGAGCGGGCGCGGCAGGCCGTGCTGGGCGGCGAGCTGCATCACCTTGGGGTTGCCGATGAGCTTCACGAAGGCGCGGCCGAGCGTGTAGTAGCCGCCGTACACGTCCTTGAGGATGCGCGGGTAGGCCTGCAGGGCGCGCTCGCGGCCGCCCTCGGTGACGCGGGCGTGGGCCTGCACGATGACGCCGGCGGCGATCTGGCCGGATTCCATCGCGTAGGCGATGCCCTCGCCGTTGAACGGGTTGACCATGCCGCCCGCGTCGCCGACCAGCAGCAGGCCGCGGGTGTAGTGCGGCTGCCGGTTGAAGGCCATCGGCAGGGCGGCGCCGCGGATCGGCTCGGTCATGTTCTCGGGGGTGTAGCCCCACTCGGCGGGCATGCTCGCGCACCAGGCCTTGAGCACCTCGCGCCAGTCGAGTTCACCGAAGGCGGGCGAGGAGTTGAGGATGCCGAGGCCGACGTTGGAGGTGCCGTCGCCCATGCCGAAGACCCAGCCGTAGCCGGGGAGCAGCTTGCGCTGGTCGCCGCGGGTGTCCCACAGCTCCAGCCAGGACTCCAGGTAGTCGTCGTCATGGCGCGGCGAGTTGAAGTAGGTGCGGTAGGCGACGCCCATCGGGCGGTCCTCGCGGCGGTGCAGGCCCATGGCGAGGGAGAGCCGGGTGGAGTTGCCGTCCGCGGCGACGACCAGCGGGGCGCGGAAGGTGACCGGTCGCTTCTCCTCGCCGAGCTTGGCGGTGACGCCGACGATCCGGCCGGTGCGCTCGTCCAGGACCGGGCCGCTGACGTTGCAGCGCTCGTAGAGCCGGGCGCCGGCCTTCTCGGCCTGACGGGCGAGCAGTTCGTCGAAGTCGGCGCGCTTGCGGACCAGGCCGTAGTCGGGGAAGGAGGCCAGCTCGGGCCAGTCCAGCTCCAGTCGGACGCCGCCGCCGATGATGCGCAGGCCCTTGTTGTGCAGCCAGCCGTTCTCGGTGGAGACGTCGATGCCCATGTCCACCAGCTGCTTGGTGGCGCGCGGGGTGAGGCCGTCGCCGCAGACCTTCTCGCGCGGGAAGGCGGTCTTCTCCAGCAGCAGGACGTCCAGTCCGGCCTGGGCGAGGTAGTACGCCGTGGTGGCACCGGCCGGGCCCGCGCCGACCACGATGACGTCGGCGGTGCTCTCGACCGTGCTGTCCGGCTTCGTCAGATCGGATGCGGTCTCGGACACGTGGACACACTCCTGGAGCTGCGGCGGGGGATGGCGGCTTTTGTCTCCGGCAGTCTAGTTCCGCTCACGCTGCCGGAGACTCCTGCGGTCCCCGTGCTCCGCCGCGTACCGCCCCCCCTGCGGCTACGCCTGCTTGTACCCGCGGTGCAGCGCGACGATCCCGCCGGTCAGGTTCCGCCAGGCGACCTTGGACCAGCCGCTCTCCTGCATCCGGGAGGCCAGCGTGGGCTGGTCCGGCCAGACCCGGATGGACTCGGCGAGGTACACGTACGCGTCCGGGTTGCTGCTGACGGCGGTGGCGACGGGCGGCAGCGCGCGCATCAGGTACTCGGTGTAGACGGTCCGGAACGGCGTCCAGGTCGGCGTGGAGAACTCGCAGATCACCAGCTTGCCGCCGGGCTTGGTGACCCGGTGCATCTCGCGCAGCGCCGCCTCGGTCTCCTGGACGTTGCGCAGCGCGAAGGAGATCGTCACCGAGTCGAAGGTGTCGTCCGCGAACGGGAGCCGGGTGGCGTCGCCGGCGGTGAGCGGCAGCTCGGGGTGGCGGCGCTTGCCCTCGGTGAGCATGCCGACCGAGAAGTCGCACGGGACGACGTCGGCCCCGGCCTCGGCGAAGGGCAGCGAGGAGGTGCCGGTGCCGGCTCCGAGGTCGAGCACGAGGTCCCCCGGTCCCGCGGCCACCGCCTCGGCCACCGCCCGGCGCCAGGCGCGGGCCTGGCCGAGGGAGAGCACGTCGTTGGTGAGGTCGTACTTGGCCGCGACGTCGTCGAACATGGCGGCGACTTCGTGCGGCTGCTTGTCCAGGGAGGCTCGGGTCACGCCCCCCATTGTTCACCCTGCGACGGCTGCCCCGACCAACGGGGGCTCGGTGCGATCCGCCGACGGGGGCTCAGTGCGATCCGCGCCGCCCGCCCGCACGGCGGCGGCGGCGCGAGCGCTTGCCCTGGGTGATCGCGGGCATCCCCTCGGCCAGGGCGCCGGTCGCCATGGCCAGGTTGGCGCTGAGCCGGCCCTGCCCGCCGCGGACGGCGACGGCCCGCCGGTGGCGCCGGATGCGCAGCATGCAGATCACGAACAGCACGACGGCGACGGGCACGCTGAACCGGGCCAGGCCGACGCCGACGGGCTGCGGGTAGGTGTCGCCGCAGATCCGGACGGCGCCCGGGTCGTCGGCCGCGTGTTCCAGGCAGACGGCGTCGCCGAGCCTGATGCCGTCGGCGAGCGGCAGCGCGGCGGCGGTGTGCGGCTGACCGCTGACCTTGTAGCTGACGGCGCTGTAGGTGCCGCCGCCGGTCGGCAGCTGGGTGACGACGCCCTCGACCCTGACCGGGTGGGCCGCGATACGGTCGGCCTGGTCGGCCTGGCGCCAACCGAGCAGGCACATCCCGACGGCCAGCACGGCGCTGAGCACGGCGGCGAGGTACCAACCACGGCCCATCCGCGGGGTTCGCGGCGGGGGGACGGTCGCGGTTCGCATGGTTCCTGTCCTGGCTTGCCTCCGGGGCCTGGGACACGGCCCCGCCGCCCGCGGGCACGGGTGGTGGTGTGGTGAGGGTACGGAGTGAGCTGTCCGGGATCGTATCCGCTGGCGGGCCCTCAGGTCACGGTGAAGGGACAATCACCCCCCTGGGAGGGCACGGCAGTTCGGGTGCACACGAAGGAAGTCCCCTGCGCGGCAAGGCAATCCGCCTACTGATGGGTACGTCACACCGGAGGGCTCACGACCGCCTCCGCCCGCCGACCGTCACCCCTTCGAGCCGCCCCGCAAGCGACCCGGTGAGCGACCCGGCAAGCCGCCCCCGCGGGCGGTCACCTCCGCCGGTACACCAACCGCCCGGCCAGCACGGTCGCCAGGCACCCACCGGCCGCCGGCCGGACCCCGCCCTCCTGCGCCTCCTCCGCCGCCACCGGGAACACCACGAAGTCCGCCCGCCCACCGGCCGCGACCCGCCCGTGCACGGCCCGGGCGAGCGGCAGCACCGCCAACGGGTCCAGCAGGCCCGCCCCTTCACCCAGCTCCCCAGCCCCCGACGCCCCCGGCCCCGGCCCCGGCAACGCCACCAGCCCCGACCGCGCCACCGCCGTCCGCACCGCGGGCCGCGCGAACGGCCCGGCCACCGCCGTCACGCCGAACCCGAGCATCCGCTGCAGGCCGCGCCGCGCACTGGCTCCGTACCGGGCCTCGTCGGTGCAGCCGACCAGCCCGTCCACGACCGGCTCGACGCTGATCTCCTCCCGCGGGTCCGGGTGGTAGTCCCGTTCCAGCAGCCGCTGCCCGCAGGGGTTGCGCAGGCCGGGCGCGAGCAGGGCCCGGCCCCAGTCCCGGACCCGGGCCGACGGATGGGCCGCCGCCAGCTCCGCGTACGGGCCGACGGCCTCGACCAGTTCACCGCGCACCACCACCGCCCCGTCGGCGAAGGACGGGGCGGTGGGTGCGGCGGGGTCGGGCAGCAGGAACCCGGCCCGGTGCAGGGTCAGCACGGCGTCGACCGGAGCGGTCTCGGGTGTCCGTGGTCCTCGGTCGTCCGGGGCCTCAGCCGTTGTCCAGGATCTTGAGCTCGGGGTGCGCCGTGCCGCCCTCGATCGCCGTGGAGGCGATGTGCGAGGCGACCCGGGGGTCGACCGGGTCGTTGGCCGGGTCGTCCAGCACCCGCAGGTGCTCGTAGGTGGTGGCGCGCTGCGCCGGGACGCGGTCGGCGGCGCGGATGAGGTGGATCAGCTCGGTGAGGTTGGAGCGGTGCTTGGCACCGGCCGCCGAGACGACGTTCTCCTCCAGCATCACGGAGCCCAGGTCGTCGGCGCCGTAGTGCAGCGACAGCTGTCCCGCCTCCTTGCCGGTGGTGAGCCAGGAGCCCTGGATGTGGGCGATGTTGTCGAGGAACAGGCGGGCGATCGCGATCATCCGCAGGTACTCGAAGACGGTGGCCTGGGTCGAGCCCTTGAGGTGGTTGTTCTGCGGCTGGTAGGTGTACGGGATGAAGGCGCGGAAGCCGCCGGTGCGGTCCTGCACGTCGCGGATCATCCGCAGGTGCTCGATCCGCTCGGCGTTGGTCTCGCCGGTGCCCATCAGCATGGTGGAGGTGGACTCCACGCCGAGGCCGTGCGCGGCCTCCATGATCTCCAGCCAGCGCTCGCCGGACTCCTTGAGCGGGGCGATCGCCTTGCGCGGCCGCTCGGGGAGCAGCTCGGCGCCGGCGCCGGCGAAGGAGTCCAGGCCCGCCTTGTGGATCCGGGTGATGGCCTCCTCGATGGAGACGCCCGAGATCCGGGACATGTGCTCGACCTCGGAGGCGCCCAGCGAGTGGATCACCAGCTGGGGGAAGTCGGCCTTGATCGCCGAGAAGGCGCGCTCGTAGTACTCGACGCCGTAGTCCGGGTGGTGGCCGCCCTGGAACATGATCTGGGTGCCGCCCAGCTCGACCGTCTCGGCGCAGCGGCGCAGGATCTCGTCGAGCTCGCGGGACCAGCCCTTGTCGCTCTTCGGCGGCACGTAGAAGGCGCAGAACTTGCACGCCGTCACGCAGACGTTGGTGTAGTTGATGTTGCGCTCGATGATGTACGTCGCGATGTGCTCGGTACCCGCGTAGCGGCGGCGGCGCACCGCGTCGGCGGCGGAGCCGAGCGCGTGCAGCGGCGCCGAGCGGTAGAGCTCCAGCGCCTCCTCCGGGGTGATCCGGCCGCCGGCGGCGGCCCGGTCGAGCACGGCCTGCAGGTCGGTGCTGGACGCATCGAGGGTGGTCGCTGCGAGCTCGGTCACCTGGCGGCCTTCTCTCTCTCAAGTGCAACTCGGGTACGGCCGAACCAGCCTACGCCAGGCCTTTCGGACGCCCGCGTCAGCCCGCTGCACTGCGCCTCGACCCGTCCCACCGGGCCGCCCGCAGCGACCCGCCACCGAACCGCACCGACCCGCTACCGACCCGCCGAACCGGTCCTGCGCAAGGTGCCGGCCGGGTTCCCGGCGGCCGGGTCGGCGGAGGTGAAGCGGATCGTCCCGTCGGACCGCAGGCTCAGGGTCTCCGTGTTGGAGCCGCCGGTGCAGGCACCGGGGAGGGAGGAGCGCACCAGCCGGGACCGGAACACCAGCTCGGTGCCGGAGACCGACGTGAGCGTCCAGGCGCCCTCGCAGCTGATCGAGATCAGCCCGGAGACGCCATTGTGGCTGGTGGTGGCCTCCTGGCCGATCGCCGCCTGGCGGACGGTGAGCGTGGTGGTGCCGCCGGGCAGCCCCTTGTCGGTGACCATGTCGCCGCTCCAGGTGCCCAGGAACGCCGCGGGCACCGCCCCCGGCCCACCCGTCCCGGACGGCGGGGCCGCCCCGGACGCCGCCGTGGAAGGAGACACCGGCTCGGAGGGCGACGCCCCCTCCGTCCCACCCGGCACGAAGGCCCCCGGCGACGCGACGGCCTGGCCCGGGTCCACGGACGGCACGGGCAGCGGCCCCAGGGTCGGCACCGACACCACCGGCTCGGACGGCCCGGTCATCGCGTACCACCCGTACCCGGCGCCCCCGAGCACCGCGACCACCAGCACCGCCGCCACCGCGGTTCCTGCCCGGCGGCGCCGACGGGCGAGCCCCTGCTCCTCCCCCGTCCCGGCCGGGTAGCTGCACAGCGGCAGCGGCCCGTCCCCCTCCCCTTCTCCCGACGCCGACTCCGACGCCGACTCCTGCGCCGACGCCGACGCCGACGCCCACGTCGACGTGTACGACGCGTCCGACGCGTCCGACGCGTCCGGCGGCGCCTCCCCCTGCGCCCCCTCCAGGTCCAGCAGCTCCACCGCGCTGCGCCCCACCCCGGCCGCCAGCGCCGGCGGCAGCCAGTCGCCCCGCCCGAGCAGGGCGGCGGCCGCGCCGTCCGGGTCGAGGCGGGCGGCCAGTTGCCGCGGGGTGGGCCGGGCGGCCGGGTCCTTGGCGAGGCAGTCGAGGACGACCGCCCGCAGCGCCTCGGGCAGTCCGGTGACGTCCGGTTCCTCGTGCAGCACCCGGTAGAGCAGGACGGCCGCGCTGACGTCCGCTCCGAAGGGGTGGACCCCGGTGGCGGCGAAGGCCAGGACGGCGCCGAGCGAGAAGACGTCCCCGGCCGGTCCGGCCGGCTGCCCGTTCGCCTGTTCGGGCGACATGAAGCCGGGTGAGCCCACCACATAACCCGAACGGGTGAAACCACTGGTCGCGTCCAGGGCCCGGGCGATCCCGAAGTCGATCAGCCGCGGGCCGTCCAGCGTGAGCAGCACGTTGGAGGGTTTGACGTCGCGGTGCACCAGGCCGAGCCCGTGCACATGGGCGAGTGCCCCGGCGAGCCCGACGCCGAGGGCGCGGACGGCGGCCTCCGGCAGCGGGCCGTGTGCCCGGACGGCGTCGGCGAGTACGGGGCCCGCGACGTAGCCGGTGGCGACCCAGGGCTGCTCGCCCTCGGTGTCGGCGTCCAGGACGGGGGCGGTCCAGGCACCGCCGACCCGTCGGGCGGCGGCCACCTCCTGCCGGAACCGGGCGCGGAACTCGGCGTCGTCCGCGAGTTCGGCCCGGACCACCTTGACGGCGACGGTGCGCCCGCCGGCCGTCCGGCCGAGGTAGACCCGGCCCATCCCGCCCGAGCCGAGCCGCCGCAACAGCCGGTAGGCGCCCACCTGGCGCGGATCGTCCGACCCCAGTGCCCGCATGCCCCGCACGCTCCCCTCGCCCACCCCGCACCCGCGCGGGACCCCGCCGGACGCACCTCGGGAGCAGACCGTACCGGGCCGGACCGACCCGCCGCCCGGCTCGCCGCCCGACCCGCCCGCAGGCCGGACCGACGGCCCGACCGCCGCGCCCCGCCGGACCAGCGCGAACACCGTCCGCACCCCCGCGAACGCGCCGTCCACACCCCCGCGAACGCGCCGGCCGCACCCCACGCGAAGGGGCCGGCCGCACCACCACCATGGTCCGGCCGGCCCCTCCCGCGGACGGCGGGACGGAGGCGGACCCTACGGCCCGACCGGCAGCGCCGCCGGCTCCAGCAGTCGCACCGTCACGTCCGGCGCGAAGCCGCTGTCGTGGGCGACCCGCCGGGCGAACTCGGCGACCCCGGCGAGCTGCCGCCCGCCGAGCGAGAAGTCGAGCGCCTCGCTGAAGTACCGCTCCAGCACGTCCGCCCCGATGGTCTCCCAACGGGCGGCCTGCTCGGCCACCTTGGCGGCCTCGACCAGCGAGAGGTCCCGCGACTCCAGAAAGGCCCGGTGGACGGCCGCGGTGAGCTCGGGGCAGCGTTCGGCGAACTCGCGGCGCACGGCCCAGACCGCGAAGACGAACGGCAGTCCGGTCCACTCCTTCCACATCTCGCCGAGGTCGTGGACGGTCAGCCCGAGGTCGGCGGCCTGGCCGAGGTAGGCGCGCAGGGCCGGGTCGCCGATCAGGACGGCGGCGTCGGCCTCGGCGAGCATCGCGCTGAGGTCCGGGGGGCAGGTGAAGTAGTCGGGGCGCACGCCCTCCCGCTCCTCCAGGAGCAGGCGGGCGAGCCGGACGGAGGTGCGGCTGGTGGAGCCGAGGGCGACCCGGCGGCCGTCGAGGTCGGCGAGCGGCACCTTGCTCACGATCAGGCAGGACATCACCGGGCCGTCGCTGCCGACCGCGATGTCGGGCAGGACCAGCAGGTCCTCGGCGTTGCGCAGGTACTCCACGCAGGTGATCGGGCCGATGTCGAGGGAGCCGCCGACGAGCTGGTCGCTCAGCTTCTCCGGGGTGTCCTTGGTGAGGTCGAGGTCGAGCAGGTTGCCGGTCCTGGCGAGGCCCCAGTAGAGGGGGACGCAGTTCAGGAACTGAATGTGGCCGACCCTCGGCCTGACCGGGGTGGTCTCCTGGTGCTCGGGCTCCCGCGTTTGTCCGTCCGGTGCTGCCACTGCGGCGCTCCCTTGCTGTTCGTGCGCTTCCCCACGGCGCTGTTCGTGCGTTTCACCGCAGCGTATGCCTGCTGTTCGCGACGGCTCGCACCGGCCACCCGACACGCGCGCGGGCGCTTCCGGACCGGCGCGCGGGCGCCTCCCGGCGGACTCGTGCGGGCCCCCAACACGCCTGCCCGCGCCCGTAACCAGCCCCGTCGGGGGGCCTACGACACGCGTCGTCCGAAGGGCAAGTGACCCCTGGTCGTCACAGCGGCCGCATGCTAGCGTTGCCCTCAGTTGCAGTTTGATTCCCCTTGCAGTACTTGAAGCCTGCGGAGCATGTAACCGCGGGCTTTTTGTAGTTTTTCAGCAATATCGAAAAACTTCGGACTCGTCCGGAGGCAGGGCGATCAGCGCAGCGGACCGGGGACCACACGGTGTGGCCCCCGACACGCATCGCAAGGAGAACGGCATGGCTCAGGGAACCGTCAAGTGGTTCAACGCTGAGAAGGGCTTCGGCTTCATCGCCCAGGAGGGCGGCGGCCCCGACGTCTTCGTCCACTACTCCGCCATCAATGCGAACGGCTTCCGTTCGCTGGAGGAGAACCAGGCGGTCACCTTCGACGTCACCCAGGGTCCGAAGGGCCCGCAGGCGGAGAACGTCACCGCCGTCTGATCATCCTCTGATGTTCTGATCGCTCGGGACCCTTCGGGTCCGCCGGCGGCTCCCGACAGCCGTCACCATGAGCACAAGAGCAGCACCCAAGGGGGCCTGCCCATCGCGGCGGGCCCCCTGCCTTTTCCCGGCAGACGGGGAGGGGCAGGAGAAGGCCGAAGGGCCCTCCCCCGCGAACCGGGAGAGGGCCCTTCGTGTCGCACCGATCGCACCGACGATCAAACAGCGTGCCGAGGATCAGGCAGCGCGATCAGGCAGCTCGATCAGCCGGCGCGATCAGCCGACGTACCGACGATCAGGCAGCGACCGGAACCGCGGCCTTCGGCGCGTCCTCCTCGTACAGGTCCCCGGAGGGGTTGTTGTACGCGGCCACGTCCAGGATCCGCTCCCGCGCCGCGACCACGACCGGCACGACCACCTGGCCGGCGACGTTGGTGGCGGTGCGCATCATGTCCAGGATCGGGTCGATGGCCAGCAGCAGGCCGACGCCCTCCAGCGGCAGGCCCAGGGTGGACAGGGTCAGCGTCAGCATGATGATCGCGCCGGTGAGGCCCGCGGTGGCGGCCGAGCCGACGACCGAGACGAAGGCGATCAGGATGTAGTCCTTGAGGCCCAGTTCGATGTTGTAGACCTGGGCGACGAAGATCGCGGCGACGGCCGGGTAGATCGAGGCGCAGCCGTCCATCTTGGTGGTGGCGCCGAACGGCACGGAGAACGAGGCGTACTCGCTCGGGACGCCGAGGCGCTCGGTGACGCGGCGGGTGACCGGCAGGGTGCCGACCGAGGAGCGCGAGACGAAGGCCAGCTGGATGGCGGGCCAGGCGCCCTTGAAGAAGTGCAGCGGGTTGAGGCCCGCGGCGAAGCGCAGCACCAGCGAGTAGACGACGAACAGCACCAGGGCGCAGCCGACGTAGATGTCGAGGGTCAGCGTGGCGAAGGGCTTGAGCAGGTCCCAGCCGTACTTGGCGACGGACTTGCCGATCAGGCCGAGGGTGCCGAGCGGGGAGAGCCGGATGACCCACCACAGCGCGGTCTGGGTCAGCTCCAGCACGGTCTCGCTGAGCTTGAGGACCGGCTCGGCCTTGGTGCCGAGCTTGATGATCGCGGCGCCGACCACGACCGCCATGAAGACGATCTGCAGCACGTTCACCTTGACGAAGGCGTCGACGATGTTGGTCGGGAAGATCCCGGTCAGGAAGTCGATCCAGGTGCCCTTGGAGTCGAGCGCCTTGAGGCCGTCGGTCTTGAGGTTGGTGCCCTGGCCGGGGTTGGTCAGCAGGCCCAGGCCCAGGCCGATGCCGACCGCGATCAGCGAGGTGATCATGAACCAGAGCAGCGTGCGGGTGGCCAGGCGGGCCGCGTTGGTGACGTTGCGCAGGTTGGCGACGCTCACCACGATCGCGGTGAAGACCAGCGGCGGCACGGCCAGCTTGAGCAGCTGGACGAAGATCTTGCCGATCGTCTCCAGGGTGGTGGCCAGCCAGGAGACGTCGGCGGCGCGGGCCAGGTAGCCGAGGCCGACGCCGAGCACGAGGCCGGCGACGATCTGCACCCAGAACGGTGTCTTGCGGATGCGGGTGAGCAGGGACGGCGACGAGGTCGCCTCGGGCGCTGTGGACATGGGGGTGCGACTCCGGGGGAGGGCGTTGCTGGCGGTGGGGCGGGGCGGAGGCGGCGGCACGGCTCGGGGCCGGACGGGGAGAGGTCACGAACCCCGGTCAGGGGCGTGCCGCCGCGATACAGCTCATGGCTGCGCAGCTCATGGCGCGACAACGGCGCGGGCTGTCCACAGCACCGTTCAGCGCACCCGGGCGGGCGGCGCCGGGCAGCGGGCCCGGGCCGTGCATCCGCAGTGCGTCTGAGGTGGTCACGGCCGATACGTTAGCAGTAAAGGTTTGAGATGTTCAAAGTACTTGTTTGAGATCGAGCCACGGCCACTCCCCACCCGGCAGTGAGATCCGGACACGAACGAAGCTGACGCCCCATCAGCCCCATCTTCCGGTCGGATTGACCGAACGGCAGTTATACGTATAACTTTGACGGCGTCCCCACCCTCCCCTGCCCTGACCGGAGAAGACCACCGATGGGCTACCTCGCCCTGCTCCGCGCCCCGCACGTCTCCCGACTCCTGCTCGGCACCCTGCTCGGCCGCCTGCCCGCCGGTATGACCGCCCTGGTGATCGCCCTCGCCCTGCGCGAGGCCGGCGTCCCGTACGGCCGGATCGGACTGGCCACCTCCGTGTACGCGCTCGCCGCCGCCGTCGGCGGGCCGGTGCTCGGCCGGATCGTCGACCGCACCGGCCAGCCGCGCGTCCTGCTCGCCTCCGCCGTGGTGGCCGGCGGCGGGTACGCGCTGCTCGCCCTCGCCCCCGGCTCCCCGCTCGCCGCGCCGCTCGGCGCCGCCGTCGCCGGCCTGGCGATGCCGCCGCTGGAACCCTGCCTGCGCTCGCTCTGGCCGAACGTGGTCGACGAGGAGCAGCTCGACACCGCGTACGCCTTCGACTCCGCCTCCCAGCAGATCCTCTACGTGGCCGGACCGCTGGCCGTGGCCGGGATCGCCGGCCTGTTCAGCCCGGTCGCCGCGCTCTGGGTGGCCGCCGGACTCGGACTGGCCGGTGCACTGGTGGTCGCCACCACCGCACCGGCCCGGGCCTGGCGCGCCCCCGCCCGCGACCACTCCGCCGGACTGCTCGGCCCGCTGCGCTCCCCCGGCCTGGTCCTGCTGCTGGTCGGACTCGCCGGGGCCGGCTGGGCGGTCGGCGCGCAGAACGTCCTGTTCATCGCCTACGCCGAGCAGCACGCCGACGGCCTGCCCGGCGGCGGGGGCACCCTGCTGGCGCTGGCCGCGCTCGGCGGCCTGCTCGGCGCGCTCGCCTACGGCATGGTCACCTGGCGGCAGAGCACCGCGACCCGCACCTGGCTGATGGCCCTCGCCATGGCCGCCTCCTACCTGCCGCTGGTCACCCTGCCCGGCCCGTACCCGATGGCCGCACTGGCCTTCCTCTCCGGCGTCATGCTGGCCCCGCTGCTGGCGGCCGCCTTCGTCCTGGTCGCCGAACTGGCCCCGACCGGGACAGTCACCGAGGCTTTCGCCTGGCTGGTGACCCTGTTCGCCACCGGCAACTCGCTCGGCTACGCGGTCTCCGGCCACCTCGCCGAGGGATCGCTGCGCCCGGTCGCGGTGTGCGCGGCCGGCGGGATCACCCTGGGCGGCCTGGTGCTGTTCGGCGCCCGGCGCTGGTTCCGCGGCGCGCCGGTGGCGCCGCTCGCCGAACCCGTCCCGGTGGGCTGACCCCCACCCCCACAGACGACTGCGCCCGCCGGGGTCTGGCCGGCGGGCGCAGTCATGTCCTCCGTTCGTTCGGTTACGGCGATCAGCTGTGGCGGCCCCGACGACCCCAGGCGATCACCGAGAACAGCACCCCGCTGCCGAGCGCACCGGCCGCGAGCAGCAGCGGGAGCATCCCGTTGCCACCGGTACCGGGCAGCTGTCCGCCACCGTGGGTCCACGAGGGCGACGGGGTGTGCGTGGACGTGCGCGTGTGCGTGTGCGTCGGGGGTGTGCGTCGGCGTGCCGGGCTCACTCGTGGTCGGGCTCCCGCTCGGCGACGGGCTGTGGGTCGGGCTCGGCGAGGCGGACGGAGACGGCGACGGCGACGGCGACGGCGCCCCGGTCGGGGAGGGCGAGTTCGTCGGCGAAGGCGAGGGCGAGCTCGCCGGCACCACCCCCATGTCCAGGTCCAGGTCCCGCCGTCCGCCCTCCAGCCGCACCGTCTGGGTGATCCCCGCCGCCGGGTCGGCGTCCGAGTCCAGCGCCGGGTCCGTACCGGCGTGGCGCACGGTGGCCTTCGCCCCGTCCGGGATGGTCGTCAGGCCGAAGCGCACCGCGTACTCCCCGTCCGGCAGCTTGTCGAACAGGTAGTGCCCGCTCGTGTCGGTGGCGGTGGTGACGGGCTTGCCCGTCCGGTCCCGGACCGGCTGCCCCGTTCCGTCCAGCAGTGCGACCCGTACGCCCGGCACGCCGGCGGCGCCGGGCTTCTGGCTGCCGCTGCCGTCGCGGTCGAGCCAGACGAAGTCGCCGAGCGCATTGTTCGGCAGGACGGGGGCGGTCACGCCGACGCCGACCTTGGCGGGCTCGGCGGGCAGCAGCGGACTGCCGCCGGAGTCGGTGGCGGTGTAGGCGAAGCTGTTCCAGGCGAAGTCGGCGTTGCCGGCGTCGACCGAGGCGACCATCGGCCAGGTCAGGGTGAACACCCCGCCGGGCGCCAGGGTGCCGGGGCGGCGGACCCGGAACCAGGTGGTGGTGGCGGGTGCCGGGAAGGTGCTGCTCCACCGGGCGCCGGGGTCGCAGGGGCCGGGCACGGTGATGGCGCCGGTGACGCACGGGTCGGGCGAGGTGGTGTACTCGATCACCACGGTCGGGTCGCTGGAGGTCAGCGGCTGGTTTCACTCATTGGGACCATCCCGGCAGGGCGGCAGCACGAGCGGCCGTCAGGTCGCTTCCGGGTTCGGGACCTGGGACGGGTTCGGGACTTAGGACGGGGACGGAGCCGGGGCCGTCGAGGAGCGCAGCACCAGCGAGGTGGCCAGCGGCGCGACCGGTTCCACCCGCTCACCGGCCAGCAGTCCGGCGAGCGCGGCCGCCCCCGCCCGGCCCAGCTCCTCGCCGGGCAGGTCGACGGTGGTCAGCGGCGGGGCGAGCAGCCCGGAGACGGCGACGTTGTCCATACCGACCACCGACAGGTCGTCCGGCACCCGCAACCCCCGCTCGGCGGCGGCCTGGTAGACCCCGGAGGCGACCACGTCGTCGTCGCAGATCACCGCACGCGGACGGTCCGCCCGTTCCAGCAGCTCCCCCGCCACGCTCCGCGCGGCTGCGTGACCGTCGTTCAGGCTCACACCCAACTCCACTACGTCCAGGCCGAGTTCACGCACGGCCTGTTCGAAGGCGGCCTGCCGGACCCGGAACGTGTACGCGGCGTGGGTGGACCGCAGGTGCCCGATCCGGCGGTGCCCCAGAGCGGCCAGGTGCTCGACGGCGGCCCGCATCCCGCCGGCCACGTCGAGCTCGACGGTCGGGCGCGCCCGGTCGGTGCCGGGGTCGGCGTCCAGGAAGACCGCGGGGGTGTCCGACGGCAGCTCGCCGAGCTGGCTGTCGTCCGGGGAGCAGATCAGCAGACCGTCGAAGCGGCCCGCGGTGGCGGCCTCGGCCAGGGTCGCGCTGCCCCAGCCCGAGCTGACCACGACCGCCAGGCCGTGCCGGCCGGCCTCGTGGTGGACGCCCTCCAGCACCCGGCCGAAGAACGGGCCCTGGAGGTTGGGCACGGCAAGCATGATCATTCCGCTGCGGCCCAGCCGCAGCTGCCGGCCGGCGGCCTGCGGGCGGTAGCCCAGGCTGCGGGCGGCCTCACGGACCCGCGCCCGGGTCGCCTCGGAGACCCGGCGACCGGCCTCGGCGCCGGAGAAGACCAGCGACACGGTGGCCTGGGAGACCCCGGCCAGCCTGGCCACGTCCCGCCCGGTGGGCCTGCGCACGGGCGCCGGCCACGTCCCGGCGGCACGCCCGGTGCGGGTGCCGGTACCGGCGTCGATCTCGGTCTCGATCTCGATCTCGGCGCCGGTGTCAGTGCCGATGCCTGTGCTCGGGTGCGGATCGGCGGGTACCGCGGGCACGTTCGGCACGGCGGGACGCGCCCCGGGTCAGCTCTGCCGGGAGGACGCCGCGCGGGCGGCGTCGTCCGCGGCGTCCTCCTCGGCGTTCTGCGCGGCGATCCGGTCGGCGGTGCGGCTGCGCATCCCGGAGACCTTGGTGGTGATCTGGGAGGACATCTCGTCGCGCTGCTTGCTCAGCAGCACGTAGCTGAGGGGCGCGGAGGCGATCGCGGCCAGCAGGAACAGGAAGATCATCCCGGACTCACCGCTCACCGGGATGACCTGGAAGTGCCCGAGCAGCAGGGCGACCAGCAGGCAGGCGAGGAAGATGCTGGCCCGCATGGAGGTGTAGCGGAGCGTGGCGTGCGACTTCTGCGGGCCGTTGCTGCTCACTGGGACACATCCTTCTGGTTCGAGCCGGGGCGGGTCTCCCAGTCAAGCATGCCTGACACCGGGCGCGGGCCAGGGGGCCGCCGTCCCTCCTCGACGGCCGGTCGGCGCAGGTCCAGCCACATGGTGACGTCGTCGCGGTCGTCCCCGGGGGCGACCCGGATCGCGGCCCGCACCCGGCCCACCTCCCGGTAGCCGCAGCGGGCGTAGAAGCGCTCCAGCCCCAGGCCGCCGCGCGCGGTGAGCCGCAGCGACTCCAGGCCCCAGGCGCGGGCGACCCGCTCGGCCTCGGCGAGCAACTCGGCACCGTGGCCGAGGCCCTGGAAGTCGGGGTGCACCATGACCCGCTTGAGCATCCGCCAGTGCTCCATCGGCGCGAAACGCATCGACGCGAAGAACAGCACCCCGACCAGCCGGCCGGTCGCGCTCTCGTGCGCGACCAGGAGGCGGTCGGGGCCGTCCGGGGCGAGCCCGGCGAACTGACGGTCGGCGGTGTCCCAGACCTCCTCCTCGGTGACCGGGGCCACGAAGCCGACCGCACCGCCGGCGTTGGTCACGTCCGTCCACAGCCGGACCACGGCGGTGCGCAGGTCGGGGTCGGGCTTCGGGTCGAGAGTGAAGGTGAGCGCCATGAATGCGGAGCCTAGCCCTCCGCTCCGACGGGCCGGACGGCCATGGCGGCCCGTACGGCCGGATCAGACGCACGTCTGAACCGGGCGGACGCGTCCTGTTGGACGGACGTCCGATCCAGACGCACGGGCGGGCCGGGCACATGGGCGGATCAGACGGACGTACCTGTCAGACGGACGTCCGTACCCGGCCCCCGCACCGCCGGACGGACGTACGTGCCAGACGTACGTCCGTCCCATCCGCCCGCCCCTCCCCGCGCGCGTCCCCGCGCCCCTCAGGACAGGGCGGGCACCGCCCGGTCGCCCGACCGCCCGGTGCGCAGCGCCAGGCAGAGTCCGACCGCGACCGCGCACAGCGCGCCGGCGCCGTACCAGGTGAGGTCGTAGTTCCCGAGCGCGTCGCGGGCCAGCCCGGCCAGCCCGGCGACGACGGCCGCGCCGATCTGGTGGGCGGCGAGCACCCAGCCGAAGACGATCGGGGCGTCCTCGCCGAACTGCCGACGGCAGAGCGCGACGGTCGGCGGCACGGTCGCCACCCAGTCCAGGCCGTAGAAGACGACGAAGGCGAGGATCGGCGGGTGCAGCGAGCCGGCCAGCAGCTGCGGCAGCAGGAGCAGGGAGACGCCGCGCAGCCCGTAGTAGACGGTGAGCAGCAGCCGGGAGTCGACCCGGTCGGTGAGCCAGCCGCTGAACACGGTGCCGACCACGTCGAACACGCCGATCAGGGCGAGCAGGCTCGCGGCGGTGGTGACGGGCATGCCGTGGTCGTGCGCGGCCGGGATGAAGTGGGTGCCGACCAGGCCGGCGGTGGTGGCGCCGCAGATCGCGAAGGAGCCGGCCAGCAGCCAGAACTGCCGGGTGCGGGCGGCGTCGCGCAGCACCCGCAGTGTGCGGGCCAGGGCGCGGCCGTCCCGGGCCGGCTCGGGCGGGGCCTCGGTGGCGCCGTACGGGAGCAGGCCGAGGTCGGCGGGGCGCTCGCGCATCAGCAGCAGGACGGGCACGGCGACGGCGCTGGCCGCGAGCGAGACCACGACCACGGCCGAGCGCCAGCCGTGCTGTTCGACCAGCCAGGCGCCGACCGGCAGGAAGACCAGGTTGCCGGCCGCCCCGGCGGCGGTGAGCACTCCGGTGACCAGGCCCTGGCGGGCCTGGAACCAGCGGCCGGTGATGGTGGTGGCGAAGGCGCCGGCCATCGAGCCGCTGCCGAGACCGACCAGGACGCCCCAGCAGAGGATGAGCTGCCAGGGCTGGCGCATCAGCATGGTGAGGCCGGCGCCGACCGAGATGGTGAGCAGCGCGCAGACCACCACCAGGCGCACGCCGAAACGGTCCATCAGGGCGGCGGCGAAGGGGGCGGTGAGGCCGTAGAGGGTGAGGTTGACGGAGGTGGCGCTGGCGATCGTCGCGAGCGACCAGCCGAACTCGTTGTGCAGGGCGTCCATCATCAGGCTGGGCGTGGAGCGGAAGCCGGCCGAGCCGAGCAGGACCAGCAGGGCGACGGCGGCCACCACCCAGGCGTAGTGCACCCGGGGGCGCCGGCCGGGGGCGGGTATCGGGACGGTGGGGGGCGTGGAGGCGGCGAGGGCACTGCGTTCGGTCACGTGGACGAGTCTCCCGGGCGGGCGCCGCCCGGACGAGTGGCCCGAATGACAGCTTTCGCAAGAATCGGGCCACGCCCGGCGCGTACCCTGGCCCGGACCCCGCACCGCCCGCACGCCCGCCCGCCCGCACCGCCCGCCCGCACCGCCCGGCCGCACCGCCCGGCCGCACCGCCCGGCCGCACCCCGGGCGGGCCCCGGGCGGGCCCCCTGGAAAGGAACGGCATGACGCACCTCGTCGCGGTACTCGCCCTGCGGGGTGTGATCGCCTTCGAACTCGGCATCCCCGCGCGGATCTTCGGCAACGCCAAGGACGGCTCCGGCCGGCCGCTCTACCGGGTGGCCACCTGCACCCTGGACGGCGGACCGGTCGCCACCAGCGCCGACTTCCGGATCTCGGTCGACCACGGGCCCGAACTGCTGGAGCGGGCCGACACGGTGGTGGTCCCGGCCTCCCACGACGCCGCCCCGGACGGCGCGGACGCCGCCTTCACCCCCGAACTGGCCGCCGCCCTGCGGCGGATCCGGCCCGGTGCCCGGCTGATGTCGATCTGCACCGGCTCCTTCCTGCTGGCCGCCGCCGGTCTGCTGGACGGCCGCCCGGCCACCACCCACTGGCGCTACACCGAGCGCTTCGCCCGGGCCTTCCCGAAGGTCCGGCTGGACCCGGACGTGCTCTACACCGACGACGGCGACGTCCTGACCTCCGGCGGGGTGGCCGCCGGGGTGGACCTCTGCCTGCACGTGGTGCGCCGCGACCACGGCAGCGCGGTCGCCAACGCGGTGGCCCGCAACTGCCTGGTGCCGCCCTGGCGCGACGGTGGCCAGAAGCAGTACGTGGAGGCCCCGAGCCCGGTGGAGACCGGGGGCGCCGGCACCGCCGCCGTGCGCGCCTGGGCGCTGGAGCACCTGGACGGGCCGCTGCCGTTGAACCGGCTCGCCGAGCGGGCGGGCATGAGCGTGCGGACCTTCACCCGGCGCTTCCGCGAGGAGACCGGCGCCAGCCCCGGCCAGTGGATCACCACCCAGCGCACCGAGCGGGCCCGGCAGTTGCTGGAGCGCACGGACCTGACGATCGACCAGGTCGCCCGGGAGTCCGGTTTCGGCACCGCCGCCTCACTGCGGTTGCAGCTGCGCGGCCGGCTGGACGTGGCCCCGAGCGCCTACCGGCGTACCTTCCGGACCGCCCCGCTCTGAGCAACGGCCGCACCGGGACGGGCGGGTGGAGCCGCCTGGCCGGAATTCGATCGTCCGGAGCGGGCACCACGGACGGCGGCCGGCCGCCTGCGCGCCGAGCGCAGCGTGCCGGGCCGCCGTCCGATCACGGCGCACGGGCCCTGAACCCGCGCCGGGCCCTCCGCACTCGCCGAGGAGCCGTCCGCGACCGGCAGTCCACGATCCCCCCTGCTGACGCGATCCCCCTGGACAGCAGCACCGTGACGGCGGACGGACGTTCCCTCGGCGTCCCCTCGCAACGGGAGCCGCACCCAAGCGTGATCAGTCGGATACGTCACGTCAATGGCTAGTCCGAAATTCGGAATGGTTGCGTCAGCTTTCGGCCGGTGATCGCCTTTCGGCCGGTGAGCGCCGCCGGAGGCCGCCACCGCGCCGGGTCCGCTCAGTTGCCGCGCCGGGTCCGCCCGGTCACTGCGCCAGGGCCGCCCAGTCCACGCCCGCCATCGGATCGACCGGCCGCGCCCCGGCGCCGATCTCGCACCAGACCCGCTTGCCCGAACCGTCCGGGTACCAGCCCCAGCGGTCGCAGAGCAGCTCGACCAGTTCCAGTCCGCGCCCGTTGGTGGCGTCCTCGTCCGCCCCGGCGTGCCGGGGGGCCGGGGCGGCCCGGCTCGCGTCGGCCACCTCCACCCGCAGCGGGCCGGGCGGGACGTCCTGCGCCGGGCCCTCGGCCACCGGCAGGCAGAGTCTCAGCACGGCCGGACAGCCGGTGTGCACCACGGCGTTGGTCACCAGTTCCGAGACCACTAGCACCACCGTCTCGGCCATCGGCGCGTCCGGGTCCACCCCGTGGTTCAGCAGCCGCGAGCGCACCCACCGCCGGGCCCGGCCGACCTCGGCGGGGTCCGCCTGCACCGCAAGCTGTACCTGAAGAACCTGCACCGCTCCACCACCTGCACTCGCAGTTCGGCCAACGTCCCGATCGGGCCGGATCAGCCGGCCGGCGGGGCCCTCGCACTTCGCCCGGTGCCACCCGGGACCACCGGTGCCACCTGGGACCGCCCGGGACCACCGGGGCCACCCGGTGCCCGCTCGGGCACTCGCCGACCCGTCCGCCCGCGCCACTCGCCCGCGTCAACTCGTCGGTCGTACAACGACCGCGACACGAATACGCCTCAGGATGGGTGGGCGGACGGACCGCAGCAAGCGCTTCGGGCATATTCCGGCGATCGGGGGACAGGGCAGTGCATACTGTCCCGCTCACTCTCGCGAGCCTCGCACCGGCACTCGTCCGGCCCGGGCCGACGCCGGTCCCGCGGGGCCTGTTCGGACCCGCCCTGGGCGGGAACCTACCGCCGGACGCCCCCGCCGCCCCGCCCGCCACTCGCGAACCACCCGTACGACATATGTCCAGCGGGTCTCGAACAGCGGCATCGGCATCATCATCGGCGACGGCGACGGCGACGGCGACGGCGACGGCGGCAACCGCACCGGCACCGGCACCGGCACCGGCACCGACGGCGGCGAACCACGAGACCGGGTTCCGTTCTTGCCCGAATCCCTCCCGCCGCGGACCGGCCAGGGGATACCGTTGGGTAACGCCAGCGAACCGGTCAGGAGGGTGGTTCTCGATGGCCACCCCGGACGGGATCCCGCGCTGGGACGAGCAGTTGCAGCGTCGCCTCGCCCGCGGCGAGGAGACCGCGCTCGGCGAACTGTACGACCGGCTCGCCCCGATGGTGCACGGCCTGGCAGGCCGGATACTCGCCGACCAGGCGGCCGCCGCCCAGCTCACCCGGGAGGTCTTCGCCCACGTCTGGGAGCACCCCGGGGACTTCGACCCCGCCCGGGGCTCGCTGCGATCCTGGCTCGGCGCGCTCACCCACCGCCGCGCGGTCGAACGGCTGCGGGCGCGCCGCGGCGCCGAGCTGGCGCCGGAGCACGGCGGGGCGGCCGAGCGGGAGATCCGGGCCGTCGCCACCGCCGCGCGCATGCAGTACGTGGTCGACTCCCTGCCCCAACCCCTGCGTGAGACCATCGCGGTGACGTACTACGACGGCCGTACCTACCAGGAGACGGCCCGACTGCTCGGCATCAGCGAGCAGGCCGCCAAGCAGCGGATGCGGCTCGGCCTGGAGCTGCTGGCCACCGAACTGGCCGACGAACGCGCCCGCCAGGAGCACGGGGACGGGAACGGGGGCAGGTGAAGGTGAGCGTGCGAACCGTCGAGAGGTGCGCGGGCGGATGAGCGAGGAGCGGCACGACGCCCTGCGCTCGCTGCTCGGTGCCTGGTCCCTCGGCGCCTGCCCGCCGCGCGAGGCCGCCGAGTTGGAGCAGCACCTGCCGGCCTGCCCGGAGTGCGCCGACGAGGCGGACCGGCTGCGCGAGGCGGCCGGCTGGCTCTCCCTGGACGAGCCGCTGGACCAGCCCGGTTCGCTGCGCCAGCAGGTGCTGGACTGGTGCCTGGCCAGCCGCCCGGCCGAACTGCCCGTCCCCGCCTGGGGGATGCCGTACACCGCGGAGACCGCCAAGCTGGACGCACTCCTGCGCGACCTCGGCCCGGAGGAGTGGCAGGAGGTGGCCGAACTGCCGTGGCACGGCGGCACCGAGCTGCTGCGCCCGGCCGAGGTGCTGGGCCGGCTGACCGCGGCGGACGGCTTCCTGGCGCTCGCCCTCGGCCTGCCCGACCCGGTGCCGGCCGCCGCCGGACCCGGGCCGGTCCCGGGCGCGGAGCGGCGGGTGCCGCCGCAGGAGGCGGGCGTCCCGGCGCCGCGGGTGCCCCCGCAGGGCGGCCGGTACGCGGCGGACGCGGCGCGGACCGCCCGGCTGCTCGCCGACCAGGCCGGGCTGCCGCCCCGGTCGGTGCGCGCCCGGTGGCGGCAGCAGACCCACGACCTGGTGCGCAGCGCCGCGCTGGCGCCGCAGGGCAGCACCCCGGTCGACCTCGGCTTCGCGGTGCTGCCGCTGCGCGACGCCTTCGTGGAGCGCGCCCTGGAGTGCTTCGTGCACGGCGAGGACGTGGCCCGCGCGGTGGCCTACCCGTACGCTCCGCCGGCGCCGCAGCACCTGCGGCAGATGGTGGAGCTGGTGGTCCGGCTGCTGCCGCGGGCGCTGGCGGGGCTGCGCGCGGCGCGGCCCGCGCCCGCCGGGGCGCCGTCCGGGGACGGTCGGACCGTTCGGCGGGTGCGGCTGGTGGTGGACGGTCCGGCGGCCGGCGAGTGGCTGGTGCCGCTGGACGGCGGACCGAGCGGACCGGCCGGTCCCGCCGGATCGACCTGGTCGGCGCGGTCGGCCGGTCCCGCCGCCGGGGAGCCGGTGGCCTCGATGGTGCTGGACGGCCTGGAGCTGTGCCAGTTGGCGGCCGCGCACCGGGACCCGGACCGGCTGCCGGTGGGCGAGCACGGCGACCGGGCCGCGGTGCGCGAGGTGCTGCACGCGCTGCCGCTGCTGGCGCGGCCCTGACCCGCCCCGGGGCGGCTACGCGAAGACGACCGTCCTGGTCCCGTCCAGCAGCACCCGGTGCTCGCTGTGCCACTTGACCGCGCGGGCCAGCGCCTGGCACTCGACGTCCCGGCCGAGCGCGACCAGCTGGTCCGGGCTGATGTCGTGGGTGACCCGGGCCACCTCCTGCTCGATGATCGGGCCCTCGTCGAGGTCGGCGGTGACGTAGTGCGCGGTCGCACCGATCAGCTTCACGCCGCGGGCGTGCGCCTGGTGGTACGGCTTGGCGCCCTTGAAGCTCGGCAGGAAGGAGTGGTGGATGTTGATCACGCGGCCGGACAGCTCGGTGCACAGCCGGTCGGAGAGCACCTGCATGTAGCGGGCCAGCACGACCAGTTCGACGTTCTCCTTCTCGACCAGGTCGAGCAGCTGCCGCTCCGCCTCCTCCTTGGTGTCCCGGGTGACCGGGATGTGGCGGAAGGGGACGCCGTAGCTCTCGGTGAGGTCCTGGAGGTCGGTGTGGTTGGAGACCACCGCGGCGATCTCCACCGGCAGGGCGCCGATCCGGGTGCGGTAGAGCAGGTCGTTCAGGCAGTGCCCGAACTTGCTGACCATGAGGACGATCCGCATCCGCTGCTCGGTCGGGTGGATCTGCCAGTCCATCCCGAAGGAGGCGCCGATCGCGGCGAAGCTGGCCCGCAGCTTGTCGGCGGTGACCGGCTCGGGGGCGGAGAAGTGCACCCGCATGAAGAACAGTCCGGTGTCCCCGTCCCCGAACTGCTGGCTGTCGATGATGTTGCAGCCGGTCATGAAGAGGTAGCTGGAGACAGCGTGGACGATGCCCTGCTTGTCGGGGCAGGACAGCGTGAGGACGTACTGGGCGCTGGCCGGCTGCTGTTCCACTGCGGGTATCCCGTTCTGAACTGGTGACGTGCGTGAATGGTCCAGCGTGTCACATCCTGGACAGCCGCCGCCCCGCTGCCCGTACTGCGGGACGGCACCGGCCGGTGGAACGGCTCAGACCTGGGTGAGGATGCGCAGCACGTCGAGGGACTTGGGCGTCGCGTCCGGGTCGTCCCCGTCCCCGGTGGCGAGGGCGACGTGCGCCTCGCGGGCGGCCCGGACGGTCTCGGGCCAGCCGGGGTGGCCGAGGTAGGCGGAGGCCGGGGCGTCGGCGCCGACCTCGTGCAGCATCTGGACCGCGCGCAGCACCGCGACGTCGACCAGGGCGGCCTCGGCGGAGTCGCGGAAGATGGTGCCCACGTACTTCTCGGCGGACCAGCGGTCCAGCCAGGTGTCCTCGACCAGCCGGTAGACGGCGTCGGTCACATCGCCGTAGCCCTCCCGGCCGGTGAGCCAGGCCTCGTGCTGGAAACCGGGGTCGGACAGCATGTGCAGCGCCGAGCGGAGTCGGGCTCGCCAGCGCCACCAGGGCAGGTCGTTGAGCGGCATGCCGCCCATCGTGCTGGAGCGGTGGCCCGGACGAGAAGGGTTTCGGGTGGACCGGTGCGAAGAATCTGTGCTGGCGGACATGGTGAACGATCGTACGTTCCCCGTCTGTTCGTGCTCCACTCGCGATCTACACGCGTACCGCCCCGGATTTCGGCGTCCGTTGGCCGGGCGTTCACATTTCGTCCCTCTCGGCTTGTGGCTCCGGGGCTTGGCTGTCCCCCGGTGCGCCGGATGGCGCCCCAGAGAGGGAAGACCGATGACCCGCCGAAGGGACTCGTCCCGGGCCCGTCCCACGATCAGCGGACGCCGCCCGCGCCGCCCGATCGCCGCCGCGGTGACCGCCGCGGTGCTGTTCCCCACCCTCTTCTCGGCCTCCGCGTGCGGCGGACCGGCCGGAGCCTCCACCGGCGCCGACGACCTGACCGTGATGACCTGGGCCCCGTCCGGCACCGGTTCCGCGGACCGTCCCGGCATGACCGCGCTCGCCGAGTCGATCGGCCGGGACGTCAACGTCAAGGGCGGTCTGAGCGGCCACCGGCTGCACGTGATCACCTGCAACGAGCACAACACCGCCGACGGCGCCAAGGCCTGCGCCCAGCAGGCGGTGGACGCCAAGGCGGTGGCCGTGCTCGGCTCCTACAGCCAGTGGGGCGACGCCTTCATGCCGATGCTGGAGCGCGCCGGCATCCCGCTGATCGGCGGCTACGGCCTGTCCCAGCCCGAGTTCTCCAGCCCGCTGTCCTACCCGGTGGACGGCGGCATGCCCGCGCTGATCGCGGGCAGCGGCCGGCAGTTGGTCGACGCCGGCTGCAAGGCCGTCTCGCTGATCCGCCCGGACACCCCGGCCGGCGACAACCTGCTCGGCTACCTCGGCAACGCGCTCAAGCCGGCCGGCATCAAACTGCTGGACGTCAAGGCGCCCGAGCAGTCCTCCGACTACAGCCAGGTGGTCCGCAAGGCGATCGGCAGGGACGACCCGGGCAACTGCGTCACCAGCGCCCTGGCCGCCGAGCCGACCAGCAACCTGCTGGACGCCTACCGGCGGCAGAACGTGAAGAACACCCGGATCGCCTCGGTGATCGGCAGCGTCCAGCAGTCGGTGGTCGACTCCACCGGCGGCGACTCCGGCCCGCTGGCCGGCGCGTTCGTCACCAGCTGGTACCCGCCGGAGTCGGCCAAGTCCTGGGACGGGCTGCGCGCGGTGGTCCGCTCCCAGGCCACCGACGGGAACGCCATCGACGTCTCCGACCCGGGCGTGCAGACCACCTGGGTCGCCTACGAGGTGTTCCGGGTGGTGGTGGAGAAGCTCGCCGCGGCCGGCAGGCCGATCGAGGCGAAGTCGATCGACGCCCTGCTGGACAGCGGCGAGGGCATCGACGTCGGCCTCACCCCGCCGCTGAACTGGGGCACCACCAACATGCTGCCCAGCACCGAGTCGCCCCGGCTGGTCAACACCTGGGTCACCTACCAGGTGGTCAAGGGCGGCCGGATGACCTTGCAGCAGCCGGGCTTCGTGGACGTCCGCTGGGTCCTCACCGGGGCCCGCAGCCCGTCCTGATCCCTCCTCCCCGCACCGCTCCCCGCACCGCTCCCCGCACCGCACCGCGTGCGGCACACGGACGGACGGGCCCCGCGCGGGCCCGCCCTCCGGTGTTCCGGGGGTCCCGCTACAGGTCGCCGTCGCCGCGGCTGGGCAGGCCGGTCTGGGTGGCGATCGCGTTCCACAGGGTCGAGGCCTGCTTCTTCGCGGTGGTGGCCGTGCCGCTGGCCTGCACGGCGTTCTTGTAGTGCTGATTGCCGGTGTCCGGCTTCTTCGGGTCGCAGGAGGACTGGGCGTCGGTCGCCCAGGCCGCGTACTCGTCGTCGGCCTGGGCCGAGGCCGTCCAGGCCGCGTTGAGCTGCTCGACCAGCTGCTGGCCGCCGGGCAGCTTGTCGGTCTTCAACTGGCCGAGCTTGGTCTGCAGCTCGCGCCGCTTGCCGGCCGCGGCGGCCAGCGCCTGCTGCGAGTCGGGCAGCTTGTCGCACTTCTGCACCGAGGCGACCGCCGAGACCACCGCGCTGCGGCTGTCGCTCGCGGTGCCCAGCAGGTCGGACAGCGGCTGCGCCTGCGCCTTGGCCTCCGGGTCGGCGGCGGCGCCGGAGCCGCTCGCGCCGGCCGCGCCGGTGGCGGTGCCGCCGGTGGCCGCGACCGGGGCGGTCTTCTGGCCGCTCTTGGTGGTGTCGTCGCCGCCGCTCATCAGCACGGCGACCAGCACGCCGGCCGCCGCGAAGCCCGCGACCACGCCGCCGATGACCAGCTTGTTGGAGGAGCGTCCGCCGCGGCCGCCGCGCCCCGCCTGGGTGGCGTCCTGGTCGGGCCGGTAGCCGTCCGACCCGTAGCCGCCGGTGGCATAGCCGTCGGTGGCGTAGCCGTCCGGCTGGGGGTAGCCCTGCACCGGGTAGCCCGCCTGGTGCTGCTGCTGGTGCTGCGGCTGGGTGGCCTGCGGGTAGCCCTGGTAGCCGGGCGCGGTCTGCGGCGGGACGCCGTAGCCGGGCTGCGGCGCCGGGTAGCCGCCCTGCGGGTCGCCGGCCGGGTACGGCGGCAGGTGCTGGGTCTCGGGGGCCGGCTGGGCCTGCTGCGGGGCGCCGTAACCGGCCTGCGGCGGTGCACCCCAGGCGGGCTGCTGGGGGGGCATCGCCTGGGTCGGCGGCGCCTGCGCGCCCTCGCCGAGGTACTCGGGCTGCCCGGACGGCCGGCCCACCGGCGGCACGGCCGTGGGGCCCTGCTGCTGGCCCGGCTGGCCCTGGGGCTGGCCGGGCTCGGGGCGGAACAGGTCGTCCAGGTTGAAGTCACCCGAGTTGTACGAGCGGCGCTGACTCAACGCGATTCCTCACCTGTGCAGGACCGCGCACTGGCGGCGGACCACATCTCGTCGGTTCTTGGGAGCATCACAGTTCCTTGGACGTCGCGCCCACGCTACCGGTTCGCCTCACCGGGTGACCACGCGGGCGGGACATTCCCACACGCTCCCTGCACAGACGGTGGTCAGGCCGCCTCCGCGTCCGCCCTGGCGTGGAACTCGCGCACCACCCGCTGCTCCCGGTAGGGCTCCAGCCGGCGCCGGAACTCGTCCAGGTACTCCACGCCCCGGTTGGAGCGCAGCCCGCTGAGCAGCCGCACCGCCTGGGTGCCCGTCTCGCAGGCGCGTTCCAGGTCGCGCTGCTGGAGCTGGGCGGTGGCGAGCAGCACGAGGTCCACCGCGCGGCGGCGGACCCGGGTCGGCGGGTGCAGGTCGAGCGCCCGGCGGGCGTAGTGCTCGGCCGGCCCGGCCTGTTCGAGGTCCCGGTGGCAGTGGGCGAGTTCGTCGGCGAGGTAGGCGTCGTCGAAGTGGGCGATCCAGTCCGGGTCGTCCTCGGGGCGGCGCTTCTCCATCATCTCCAGGGCCTTGGCCGACACCGCCTCGCAGGAGCGGGCGTCGCCGAGCAGGGCGTGGCCGCGGGCCTCGGCGGCGTAGAACATCGCCATCGCCGTCGGGGTGGCCACCGTACGGGCGCCCTCCTGGGCGGCACGGGCGAGCTGGGCGATCTCCCGCGGGTTGCCGAGGGTGGCCGCCAGGTGGCTCATCGAGGCGGCCAGCACGTAGCCGCCGTAGCCGCGGTCGTCGGCGGCCTGGGCGAGCCGCAGGGCCTGGATGTAGTAGCGCTGGGCGAGCCCGGGCTGCCCGGTGTCCACCGCCATGTAGCCGGCCAGTTCGGTCAACCGGGCCACCGCGGCGAAGAGTTGGCGCCCGGTCTCCTCCCGGTAGGCGCCGCCGAGCAGGCCGGAGACCACCGAGTTGAGGTAGTGCACGACGACCGGGCGCACATGGCCGCTGCCGAAGCGGTGGTCCAGGTCGACCAGCATCGCGGTGGTGGCCTTGATCGCGGACACGTCCGTCGGGCCGACCCGGGGACCGCCGGTGCGGGCCACCACCGGGTCGGGCGGGGTGATCAGCCAGTCCCGGCTGGGCTCCACCAGCGCGGAGGCGGCGACCGTCGCCCCGGTGAGGAAGTCCCGCCGGCCGACGTCACTGCGCCACAGCTCGCACACCTGCTCCAGGGCCGCGTTCAGGGTCGGCGCGAACTGCAGCCCGATGCCGGAGCTGAGGTTCTTGCCGTCGGCCATGCCGATCTCCTCGACCGACACGCTGCGGCCGAGCTTGCGCCCGAGCGCCTCGGCGATCACGGCCGGCGCCTGACCGCGCGGCTGCTGCCCGCGCAGCCAGCGGGCGACGGAGGTCTTGTCGTAGCGCAGGTCCAGTCCGTGCTCCGCGCCGCACAGGTTGACCCTGCGGGCCAGACCGGCGTTGGAGCAACTGGCCTCCTGGATCAGTTGCTGCAGGCGCTCGTTGGGCTGTCGTGCGACGAGTGGTCTCGCGGCCATTGGGCTTCGCCTCCCCACACCCTCCGGTCCCGGCCGGCGGGCGACGATGTGCTGATCTGTTGCCGACTGTCCGACCGTCCAAGGAATCTGACACCAGGTTAGCGATCAGCAACGTCAGCGGGATACCCACGGTGACGAACCGCACCCCCCGCGCGCCCTGGGGAATGCTTCCGTGCGCCCCCGCTGCGCCTGCCTCCGCCCGCCCCAACTCGCTTGAGTCACCGGTTCGGGTGACATTGCCGGGATGCGGCCGACCGGGGCCCGCCGGGCCGTAACCAGCCTCACGCACGGTAGTTGAGCAGCCCGTGGAAGACATCCCCGACGCCCCCGGCCAGGACAAGAACGCCGGCCTGCCCCCGCTGCTGATCGAAGCCGTCGGCTACGCCGAGAACCGCCACTGGGAGGTGGCCCCCGGCGCCTGGCTGATCGACGGCGACGGGCCCGCCCGCTGCTCCTGCGGCGACCAGCGCTGCCCCCAGCCGGGCGCCCACCCGCTGGACGCGGACTGGGCCCGCAAGGCGAGCGCCGGGCCGGGCGCGGTGCGGCGCTGGTGGACCGAACGGCCCAAGGCCTCGATCCTGCTGCCCACCGGCCGGTCCTTCGACGTCCTGGACGTGCCGGAGACCGCCGGGTGCCTGGCGCTGGCCCGGATGGAGCGGATGGACCTCCAGCTCGGCCCGGTCGTGGTGCTGCCCAGCTCGCCCGGCCGGGTCGGGCGGCGGCTGCACTTCCTGGTGCTGCCCGGCGTCGCGGCCAAGCTGCCGGAGATGCTCCGCAAGCTCGGCTGGCCGCCCGGGCGGCTGGACCTGGTCGCCCGCGGCGAGGGGGACTGGACGGTCGCCCCGCCCTCGCGGATCGGCTCCACCGGTTACGCCCAGTGGGCCCGCTCCCCCTCCGAGTCCAACCGCTGGCTGCCGGACGCCGCCGAGCTGATCAGTCCGCTCGCCTACGCCTGCGGCCGCGAGGCGCCCGCCCAGCAGCTCCAGGCAGCCCAGCCGGCCGGCGTCTGAACGGCCGGCGTCCGAACGGCCGAAGCCTGCCGCCCTGCGCCGATCGGGTGAGGGCGTGCACCGCGCGACACAACGCGCGCGAGTGACGGGCCTTGTCTCCCACCGGAGGCGGGGCCCGTCACACGCATGTGCGGATAAGGCCTCGGTCTACCCGCTGGTCAACCGGGAAAGCCCCTCGTACGAGTGACAGCGCTCAAGGATTGCCATGATCGGCCGAGGGGAGGAATTGCGGTGTGTGGGGTCGCCGGAAGGGTCGCTCGGACGGGGAAGCCGGGCGAGGCGGTGGAGGGGCCGGGAGGGAACGGGAGGGGCAGGAGGGGACCGGGAGGGAGCCGGGGAGGGACGGGAAGGGCCCGCTGCACGGGGAGCAGCGGGCCCCGATCGTCACCCGGGGCTTCCCGACCGTCGCACGGGGCGCGGCGATCGGGCCCGGGCCGGGCGGGGTCAGGCCTGGGCGACGAAGACGTGCTGGGCGATGTCCTTGCCCAGCTCCGCCGCGTTGTCCCCGGTACCGACGAGCACGCCGCCGACGCCGGTGCCGGCCGCCACCTTGATCGTGGAGCCCGGCCGGACGCCGGCCCGGCGCAGGGTGCTCATCAGCTCGCTGTCCGTCTGGATCGGCTCGCCGATCCGGCGGACCACCACGTCCGCGCCGGCCTCGCCCGGCTTGACGGTGTCCAGCGGGACGAGCGCGGCGTCGAAGCCCTCGCCCTCGGCCTTGGTGTCGCCCAGCTCGTCCAGCCCCGGGATCGGGTTGCCGTACGGGGACTGGGTCGGGTGGCCGAGCATGGCGAGCACCTTGCGCTCGACCGTCTCGCTCATCACGTGCTCCCAGCGGCAGGCCTCCTCGTGCACCTGCTCCCACTCCAGGCCGATCACGTCGACGAGCAGGCACTCGGCGATGCGGTGCTTGCGCATCACGCGCACCGCGAGCCGCCGGCCCTCCTCGGTCAGTTCGAGGTGGCGGTCGCCGGCGACCTGGAGCAGCCCGTCGCGCTCCATCCGGCCGACCGTCTGGCTGACCGTGGGACCGCTCTGCTCCAGGCGCTCCGCGATCCGGGCACGCATCGGGACGATGCCCTCTTCCTCCAGCTCCAGGATGGTGCGAAGGTACATCTCAGTGGTGTCGATCAGCCCAGACATCGCCGCTGGCTCCGTTCTTCGGTGTCCTCACCGCCAATTCTGACGTACCGCACCGACAACCGGGCCCGCCCCGGGGTTTCCGGGACCGGTTTTCGTTCCTGTTGACAGCGGTGCCGCCGGGGCGCGACCGTGCTCGCCGTAGCTTTCTCCACTGGCGTCCGGGCCGTCCCGGTCGCCCCACCCGGCCGGCGCCCCCACCGGCAGAGAGCGAAGGCAACCGATGAACGACCTGGTCGGCCGGTACTTCGACGCGGCGATCGCCCACCTGAACCGGGTCCGCGCGGAGGAGTCCGACACCATCGAGGCGGCGGCCGCCCTGCTGGCCGAGGCGATCACCGAGGGCCGCCGGGTGTTCACCTTCGGCGCCGGGCACTCCTCGCTGCCGGCCCAGGACGTGGTCTACCGGGCCGGCGGGCTGGTCCCGATGAACCTGCTGAACGTGCCCGGGATGGCCGGGGTGACGATGATGCCCGCGCCGCTGGCCAGCGCCCTGGAGCGGGTGTCCGGGCTGGCCACCTCGACCCTGGACCTGACCCCGGCGACCAGCGGGGACCTGCTGTTCCTGATCTCGCTCTCCGGCCGCCAGGTGATGCCGGTCGAGCTGGCCCGGTACGCCCGGGACCGCGGCTTGAAGGTGATCGGGGTGACCTCGCTGGCCTACCCCGAGGAGGTGCCCTCGGCGCACCCCTCCGGCACCTACCTCAAGGACCACTGCGACGTGGTGCTGGACAGCAAGGTCGCGGTGGGCGACGGCGAGCTGACCCACCCGGGCGCCGAGACCTCCTTCGGCCCGGTCTCCACCATCGTCACCAGCGCGCTGATGCAGGCCGTGGTCGCCTCCGCGGTCGGCCGGCTGGCCGACCGGGCGGCCGCCGGGGACGCCGCCGCGCCGCCGCTGTTCCGCTCCGGCAACGTCCCGGGGGGCACCGAGTGGAACACCAAGCAGATGGCCGACAACGCCGAGCGCATCCTCTACACCTACTGACGACACCTTGTTGACGGCTCGCAACCGTCCGACCACGGGGCGTACCGGACAATCCACCGGGCCTTCCCGGCCATTGCGCGGCGCCCCCGCCGCGGCCAGGCGTACCGGCGACCCGCCCGGGGCAGGAGAGCGGAGGGACCGGAGCGACGGGTGGGGGCCGAGCATGGCGTCTGGTGCGGGACGGACCGGGTGGGTGCGCGAGCGGGAGCTGCTGCCCGAGTTCTTCTGGGCCGCCGACGCGGCCTCGCTGCGCGGCCAGCGCCGTTCGGTGCTGCTCTCCGCCTGGGAGCTGCTCCTGCTGCTGGTCGCGGCCGCGACCGGCTCGGCCGACGGCGAGCCGTGGGCCTGGGCGGCCGCCGCGGCCTACCTGGGCGCGGTGGCGCTGGCGGTGGTGATCGGTCGGCAGAACCCGCAGGGCCTCTGGTACGAGGGCCGGGCGGCCGCCGAGTCGGTGAAGACGCTGGCCTGGAAGTTCGCCGTCCGGGCGGACGCCTACCAGCCGCCGCCGCACAGCCTGCCGGACGCAGAGGGCCTGTACCGCTTCCAACTCGCCCGGGTGCTGGGCGCGTTCCGGGGCGGCCCGGTGGGGGTGCCGGCGACCGGGGTGGACATCACCCCGGCCATGCGCGACCTGCGCGGGCAGCCGCTGGCGGTGCGCCGCGAGGTGTATCTGAACGAGCGGATCCGGGTGCAGCACGACTGGTACCGCGGCAAGGCCCGCTACTGCGCCCGGGCCGGCTACTGGACGGACGTCCTGGGGGTGCTGCTGCCGGCGCTGGGCCTGGCGCTGGCGGTGCTGCGGGCGCTCGGCGCCTTCACCTACGACGCGCTGGGCACGGTGTCGGCGGTGGCCGCCTCGGTCACCGCCTGGGCGCAGCTGCGCCAGTACCGCCCGCTGGCCGCCGCGTACGGGCTGGCCGCCGAGGAGCTGGAGCTGATCCGCCTCCAACTCGCCCGGCTGGACCTGGAGTCGATGGACGCCGAGGAGATCTGGGCCCGGCTGGCCCGGGACGCCGAGGACGCGGTGTCCCGCGAGCACACCACCTGGCAGGCCCGCCGGGAGGTGCGCACCACCACCGACCGGGAGCACTGAGGAGGAACGCGTGGCGTTACGGATGGTCAAAGCGGCGGACGGTCGCGCCCTCGCCGTGGAGTCCCTCGGCGATCCGCGCGGCCGTCCGGTGTTCCTGCTGCACGGCATGCCGGGCAGCAGGGTCGGGCCGCATCCGCGCAGCACCGTGCTGTACCGGCTGGGGGTGCGGCTGATCTCCTACGACCGGCCGGGCTACGGCGACTCGACCCGGCTGTTCGGCCGCCGGGTGTCGCACGCGGCGGCCGATGTGCGCACCATCGCCGACGAGTTGGGCCTGGGCGACTTCGCCGTGCTGGGCCGCTCCGGCGGCGGCCCGCACGCGCTGGCCTGCGCGGCGATGCTGCCGGGGCGGGTCAGCCGGGTGGCGGTGCTGGTGGGGCTGGCGCCGCGGAACGCGACCGGCCTTGACTGGTACGCGGGGATGACCCCGTCCAACGTCCGGGCCTACCGGGAGGCGGAGCGCGGGCACGGCCGGATCGCCGACGCGATGGAGTTCCGCTCCCGTCAGATCAAGGACGACCCGGTCCGGCTGCTGAACGGGCTGCGCACCGAACTGTCGCCCGCCGACCGGGAGGTGGTGGCGGACAGCGGGCTGCGCCGGATGCTGCAGAGCAACTACCGGGAGGCGTTCCGGCACGGCGCGGACGGCTGGATCGACGACGTGCTGGCCTTCACCGCCGACTGGGGCTTCGACGTCGGGTCGATCGGGGTGCCGACCTGGCTGTGGCACGGCGCGGACGACCAGTTCTCGCCGGTGGACCACTCCCGCTGGCTGGCCGACCACGTCCCCGGCGCCGAGCTCTTCCTGGAGCCCGGCGCCGCGCACTTCGGGGCGTTCCGGGTGATGACCACGGCCCTGGCCTGGGCGGCGGGGTAACCCCGGTCAGCGCTTCACGGGGGTCAGTGGTTCGGAGCCGCCCAGCACCGCGAGGATGTTGTCCACCGCCAGGCCGCCCATCGCCTGCCGGGTCCGTACGGTGGCGCTGCCCAGGTGCGGGACCAGCACCGCGCGCTCCTGGGCGAGCAGCGCGGACGGGACGTCCGGCTCGTGCTCGAAGTTGTCCACGGCGGCGGCGAACAGCGCGCCGGACTCCAGCGCGGCGGCCAGCGCCTCCTCGTCCACCACGCCGGCGGTCATGCTGACCACCACCGCCCCGGGCGGCAGCAGGGCCAGCCGGCGGGCGTCCAGCAGGTGCCGGGTCTCCTCGGTGTACGGGCAGGTGACGACCAGCACGGTGGAGGTGGCGAGCAGTTCCTCCAGCGGCTTCCACTCGGCGCCGTGGGCCTGCTCGGGCGGCAGGGCGCGGCGGTTGTGGTAGCCGACCGGCATGTCGAAGGCGGCGGCCCGGCGGGCCACCGACTGCCCGATCCGGCCCATGCCGAGCACGCCGAGCGGGGTGCCGGCCAGTTCCAGGCCGAGCAGGAAGTTCGGGCTCCAGGTCCACGGCGTGCCGGAGCGCAGCAGCCGCTCGCCCTCGCCGAGCCGGCGGACGGCGGCCAGCAGCAGCGCCCAGGCGGTCTCGGCGGTGGCGTTGGTGAGCACACCGGGGGTGTTGGTGACGACGACGCCGCGTTCGGCGCAGGCCGCCAGGTCGATGTTGTGGTAGCCGACGGCGTGGTTGGCGACGATCTCCAGCTGGGGGCCGGCGGCGTCCAGGAACTCGGCGTCCACCCGGTTGTTGAGGGTGGTGAGCACGGCCCGGCGGCCGCGGACGGCGGCGAGCAGTTCGGCCCGGTCCAGCTCCTCGTCGGTCTCGCGCACGGTGACGGCGTACCGGTCGGTGAGCCGTTCCAGGACGCCGGGCGCGGGGTGCCGGGTGACCAGGACCGGGGGCGGAGTATCCATGGTTGCGCACGATACCCCGCCCCGGTGACTACACCGGCTGCGGCTCCAGGTCGCGGTTGATCCGCTTCCAGCCGCGGGCGGAGACGGTGTTGGGGTGCTCCTCGCCGAACTGCCGGATCAGTTCGGAGATCGCCCGGGCGCGCAGTTCGGCGGCCTGGGTGTGCCGGCCGGCCGAGCGCAGGGTGATCGCCAGGTTGGCCTCGCAGGCGACGGCGTCCGGGTGCTGCGGCGAGTACCGCCCGCACAGGCCCGAGTAGGCGGCCCGGCCGAGCGCCTCGGCGAGGTCGGTCTGCCCGTCGTCGCCGTAGGCGTTGGCCAGGTTGATCACCGCGTTGAGGGTGTACGGGTGCTCGGCGCCGACCGAGCGGGTCAGTCCGTCGACGGTGAGCCGGCCGCGCTCGATGGCGCCCTGGACGTCGCCGCTGCCGCGCAGGTAGATGCCCAGGTTGTTGGCGCAGGCCAGGGTGAACGGGTGCTCGTCGCCGAACAGCCGCCGGTGGCCCTCGAAGACGGTGGAGCAGAGGTCGCGGGCGGCCTCCTTGTCGCCGGAGGCGCTGTGGTCGGCCGCCAGGTTGAGCGCGCAGGCGAGCGCGTCGGGGGCGTCGGCGCCGTAGCGCTCCAGGTAGCGCTCGTAGGTCTCCTTGGTGATCCGGCGGGCCTCGGCGAGCTGGCCGATCCGGCGCAGGGAGACGGCCAGCGACTTGGCGTTGCGCAGGTTCTCCGGGAGGTCCGGGTCGAGGACGTCGCCGAGGTCGGAGGTGACCTCCTGGAGGAGGTCCACCGAGCCGCGGTAGTCGCCGAGTTCGCGCAAGTCGCGGGCCAGGTTGGACTTGGTGGAGAGGGTGTAGGGGTGCTTGGGGCCGAGGACGGCGGTGCGCCGGTCGAGGGTCTCCTGGTCGAGTTCGCGGGCGGCCTCGCTGTTGCCGACCAGCCGGAAGTCGATGGCGAGGTTGTTGGCCATCGACAGGGTGCGCGGGTTGTCGTCGCCGAACAGTTCGCGGAACTGCTCCAGGATCTCCTGGTCGAGGTCGAGCGCGGCCTGGAAGCGGCCGAGCGCCCGCCGGTCGGCGCCGAGCGAGCCGGCCGTCATCAGGGTGTACGGGTGGTGTTCGCCGAGGAGCACCCGCTGGCGCTCCAGGGTGGCCTCGTCCAGGGCCAGGGCCTCGGCGTAGTTGCCCTGGGAGCGCAGCACGTTGGCGAGTTGGAAGCGCAGCAGCAGGGTCTGCCGGTCGTCCTCGCCGAGCTTGCTGGTCCACTCGGCGTCGAGGGCGTGGCCGAGGTCGCGGGCGCGGTCGAGTTCGCCGCGCTTCCACAGGTAGCGGACCCGGTCGATGAGCAGCTGGCGGGTGTCGGCCTCGTCGCAGTTGTGCGCCTTGGAGGGCGACAGGTGCGGCCAGATCTCGTCGAAGGCGGGCCAGTTGGCCGGGTCGTCGGTGTCGCCGAGGACGGGCCGGGCGCCGGTGAGGATGCGGTGCACCTCGTGGACGGCGATCTCCTGCTCGTCGTCGGTCATCCCGGCCCGGATCACCGCCTGGACGAGGCGGTGCACCTGGAAGCTGTTGCTGCCGGCGTCGACCTTGGCCAGCGCGTACCGGCCGATCGCCTGGATGACCTTGCCGAGCATGAACTTGTCGCTGAGGTCGGCGTCGTACTTCACCAGCGCCCGGATCATCTGGTCGCTGTAGAACAGGTTCATCGAGATCGGCTCGGGCGCGAAGAAGGCGCACAGCTGGAGCAGCCGGACGGCGGCCGGGGACTGCTGGCGCAGCCGGCCGATGGAGACGTTCCAGGTCGCGGCGACCGGGGTGGGGTAGTCGGTGGGGTGGTCGACGGCGAGGGCGCGGGCGGCCTCGGCGTGCAGCTGGGCGACGTAGGTCTCCACCGGGGTGCCGGTGGTGTCCAGCCAGGCGGCGGCCACCTCGACGGCCAGCGGCAGGTCGCCGACGGCCTCGGCGACCCGGTCGGCGTCCGCGCGGGAGAGGCTGCGGGCGCGCCGGCACAGGTGCTCGACGCTCTCGCCGCGGGTGAAGACGTCGACCTCCAGCGCCTCGGCGTGCCCGGTCCAGGCCTGGTTGCGGGAGGTGACCAGGATGTGGCCGGAGCCGCCGGGGAAGAACCGGCGGATCTCGGAGGGCTCGTCGGCGTTGTCGAAGATCAGCAGCCAGCGCGAGGTGGGTACGCCGCGGCGCAGCGCCTCCCGGGCGGCCTCGGCGGCCTCGGTGACGGAGTCGCCGACCCGCAGGCCGAGGCGGCGGGCGAGTTCGGCGAGGGCCGGGGCGACCAGTTCGGTCTGCTCGGCGTCGATCCACCAGACCAGGTCGTAGTCGGACATGAAGCGGTGGGCGTACTCCAGCGCGACCTGGGTCTTGCCGACGCCGCCGAGCCCGTACAGGGTCTGCGGGGTGGGCAGCACGGCCGCCATGCCGCCGCGCAGCTGGTTGCGCAGCTGCTCCAGGACGGCGGCGCGGCCGGTGAAGGAGGGGTTGCGCGGCGGGACGTCCCACACCGAGGGCTTGCTGCCGGGGAAGCGCGGGCCGCCGGCCGGGGCGTCGTCGAGCACGGCGTCGCCGCGGCCGAGGGCGCGCAGCAGGCTCTGGATGGACTGGTTCTCGTCGCGGCCGACCAGGTCGACCGGGTTGCGGTTGCTGAACGGCGCGGTGAGCCGGACGTCGCCGACGCGCACCGGCAGCAGCTGGCGCCGGGTGCCGGAGGGGTCGGAGTTGACCACCGACTCCCACAGCGCCCGGGCCTGCGGGGAGCGCTGGTAGGCGGGCGAGAGGACGGCGACCGTGCGGTAGGCGGAGTCGATGCCGCGCTCGGTCTCCTCGCGCGGGTCGGTGCCGGCGCTGAGGTCGCGCGGCAGCACCCGGAAGCCGGCCCTGGTCAGCACGGACTCGATCCAGTCCGCCCACATCCGGTCCTCGGGCACGTAGGACAGGTAGAGGTCGGCGGGCACGGACGGGCGGCGGCGGGTGAAGGCGTCCACGTAGCGCAGCCGCACCTCCTCGTCCATCGGCGGCAGGCCGGCGGCCCGGCCCTCGGTGATCATCGAGGTGAGGCGCTCGCAGGCGGCCAGCATCGAGGTGGGGGTGCCGGTCTGGTCGCCGAAGGTGGCGAGGATCTCCTCGTAGGCGTAGAACGGCCGGTACGGGATCTCCACCGAGCCCCAGTAGCCGGCGAGTTCCTCGCTGCCCAGGCCGGCGGGCAGGCCGTCGAAGCGGACCCGGGCCAGGGCGCGGCCGGCGTCGGCCTTCTCCTTCTCGCCCTCGTCGATGCGCATCGGGACGGGCAGGATGCGGATGCCGCGGTCGCGGTAGCGGTCGTGGATGTGCTGGGCGATCCGGGAGGCGCCGTCGATGGACTGGTCGCTGAGGGTGAAGCAGACCACCAGGTCGTCGGGCATCTGCACGGTGCAGATCTCGGCGATGTCGGACAGGCCGGTGCGGGAGTCGATCAGCACGTAGTCATAGCGCTTGGCCATGTCGGCCTTGAGCGCGTCGAAGAACTGCCCGCCGTCGAAGCGGTCGTAGAAGATGTCCCAGTCGAGGTGGGTGACGGCCTCGGAGTAGTCCCGGTTGAACTGGCCGGCGGAGAGGAAGTCCAGGCTGCCGCCGGCCGGGAAGTGCGGCCAGGAGAGCGAGAGGGCGTGCGGGTGCACCCGGGCGAAGTCCAGGTGCCAGCCCTCGGCGTGCTCGACCGGGCGCAGCGCCTCCTCGCGGTACTCGGCGATCAGGTCCATCATCCCGGTGGTGCCGGCCAGCGAGGCCGGGTCCAGGAAGGGGTGGAAGAACTTGGCGAGGCCGGGCGCCTCCAGGTCCCAGTCGACGGTGAGCACCCGGAAGCCGTTGGCGGCGAGGATCCACGCGGTGTTGGCGAGGGCCATGGTGCGGCCGGTGCCGCCCTTGTAGGAGTAGAAGGTGATGATCCGGCCCTGGCGGTCCTGCTCGGCGGCCCGCCGGGCGGCCTCGCGGGTGGCGGCCAGTTCGGCGGCGCCGAGGCGCAGGTTCCTGGTGGTGTTGTCACTCATCGGTGCGGTCCTCCCAAGGGCGCCATCCCAGCATCGGGGTCATCGCCGTCGTCACGGTCGTTGCGGTAGGGGCGATCGTTGTCACGGGCGGTGCGGTCGTCACGGGTGGTGCGGGTGGTGCGGGTGATACGGGTGGTGCGGTCCTCGGGGGCGGCGCGGGGGTCGGGGACGGTCCGGGGGTCGGGGGCGGCGTAGTCCGCGCGGGAGAGTCGGACGGTGCGTTCCTCGTCGGCGCCGTAGCCGTCCCGCGCGCCGTAGTCGTCCCGCGCGGCGCGGCCGTCCCGGCCGGGGCTGCCGTCCCGCGCGGCGCGGTCGTCGCGGTCGTCCCGGTCGGGGTCGTGGTCGCGGTCGAAGGGGTCCGGCCCGAAGGGTTCGGTGCGGTGCCCGCCGAAGCCGTCCGGCCCGTAGCCGCCGGGGCCGCGGCGGAAGGCCTCGCGCAGGCTCGGCCGGGGCGCCGGGGGCTCCTCCGGTTCGGCCCTGGTCCGGCTCTCGAAGGCGTACTTGGCCTTCATCGCGGCGCGGGGCAGCGCGTCGTCGAAGTCCTCCAGGCTGTTCAGCCCGGTCGGGCCGGTGACGCCGAGGAAGCTCGGGCGCCCGGCCCGCCGGGTCTTGCGCAGCGTCTGGTCGCTCAGCCCGCTGAACTCGCCGTCCCGTTCGAGGCACTCCCGGTCCTCGGTGTTCCACGGTTCCAGGACGCTGACCCAGGTGGCGTCGGAGCGGTCGAAGCGGCGGACCAGCTCCCGGCGGCGCGGGTCGCGCAGCGCCCACCGGTCCAGCAGCAGCAGTCCGGGGGCCTCGGCGTTGCCCTCGATGATGGACTCCACCTCGTCGTCGAACTCGTGCACGGTCGGCTGGAACCCCAACTGCCGTGCCAGCCGTACGGCGTGCTGCGCGATGGGCGAGCCGGCCGGCCGGTACGGGTGCCAGTCGGTGCGCCGGGCGCCGTAGAAGTCGGGGTTGCGGTCCTGCGGCAACTCGCCCTGGTGGTAGGTGAGTACGGAGATCCGCAGCTGCTTGGTCGGGGCGGACACGTTGAACGCGCTGGGCAGCCCGTTGAACTCCAGCCGCCGCCCGACCGGGATCACCGTCTCCTCCGCCACCTGGACGATCCGCGCGGCCAGCCGGTGCACGGCCAGTTCGTAGGCGGCCCGGAAGTAGCTGAGCTTCATCAGCGCGTACAGGCCCTCGGTGGCGTAGTCGGGCCCGAACCCCGCGTGGTTGAACTGGAGTTCGCCGGCCACCTGGGGCAGCCGGTAGCGGCTCATCGGCGCCCACAGCACCGGGACGATGCCACTGGTGCGCTCCACCTCCATGGTCGCCGGGTAGACCGGGCGGCGGGTGAAGGCGTGCCACTCCTGGCCGCACGGAACGCTGTTGAAGTACCGGGGTGAGTACAGCGGCACGAAGACCCGGCAGGTCGCCAGCTCCTCGGACAGCCGCTCGGCCCACAACTCGCCCTGGTGCATGGACTCGTCCATGAATCCGACCGGCACCCCGGCCGGGACGGTGGTCAGTTGGAGCACCGCCTCGCAGAGGTCCCGGTACAGCTGGCGCACCCAGTGGTTCGGGTCGCCGGCGCCCCGCGCACCGGACTTCGGCGTGTGCGCGTAGGAGAGGAAGAAGTACGGCCGGGCTTCGTCCTCGTCCCAGCCCCGGTCAGTCACACGTGCCTCCCCCGGGCCCGTCGGCAACCTGGCTCCCGCAGCCCCCGTGCGGCGGGGTCTCAGTGTAGGAACGACTGACACCCCAATGGAATAGCACAGCGACCCGCACGAATTGACATGACCGAAACGGTGCCGCTGCCCTCTTGCGTGGAGCAGTACCCTCGTTGCGGCTGTGGTGAACGATCAGGAGGAGCACGCATGGACCAGCTCAACTGGCAGCGGTCGAGTTTCAGCGCCGGGGAGGCCAGGTACCTGGAGATCGCCTCCGCCGGGGAGCTCGTCTACATCCGCGAGTCCGACCGCCCCGACCTGGTCGTCACCACCACCCGGGTCAAGCTCAACGCCTGGATCCTGGGCGCCAAGGACGGCGAGTTCGACCACTTCGTCGGGCTCTGAGCAGCTCTGAGCGGCTACGGGCGGCCCTGAGCGGTTCCGGGCGGCTCCGGGCGGCCCTGGGCCCTCACCTCCCGGAATCGGCGCTCCCGTAGCGGGCGGCCAGCGCCCGGACCGTCCCCGCGATCCGCTCGCGCAGTTCGGCCGGTTCCAGCACCTCGATGTCGGCGCCCAGCCGCAGGAACTCCCCGTGCGCGTGGTCGACCGACTCGATCGGCACCCGGGCCTGCGTCCAGCCGCCCTCCCCCGGCGGCACGCCGAGCCGCCTGGCACCCTCCGGGGTCAGCCGCACCAACGCCTCCCCGGTGTGCAGCCGGGCCCGGAAGTCCGCCAGGTGGGCCTGCCAGTACGCCGGCAGGTCGAAGCCCTCCGGCACGGAGAACTCCTCCGGCAGCGGCCGCATTTCGATGACCTGGTCGACCCGGTAGGTCCGCGTCCCGGACGGCCCGCCGGCCACCAGGTACCAGCGGCCCGCCTTGAGCACCAGCCCGTACGGCTCCACCCGCCGCTCGATCTCCTCCGGCGCCCGCCACCGCCGGTACCGCAGCACCACCGCCCGGCGCGCCCACACCGCCGCGGCGACGGCCGCCAGGTGCGGGGTCTCGTCCGCGCGGCCGTACCAGCCGGGCGCGTCCAGCAGGAAGCGCTCCTGGATCCGCCCGGCGTGCTCGCGCAGCTCCGCGGGCAGCGCGGCCCGCAGCTTGAGCTGGGCGGTGGCGAGGGCCCCGCCGAGGCCGAGGTCGGCGGCGGTGCCCGGGAGCGCGGCGAGGAACGCGGCCTGGGCCTCCTCGGCGGTCAGCCCGGTGAGGCGGGTCCGGTAGCCGTCGACCAGCCGGTAGCCGCCCTCGTGCCCGGCCTCGCCGTACAGCGGGATCCCGGCGGCGGCCAGCGCCTCCACGTCCCGGTAGACCGTCCGGACGGACACCTCCAGCTCCTGCGCCAACTCCCGGGCGGTCATCCGGCCCCGGTTCTGGAGCAGCAGGAGCAGGGTGACCAGTCGGCTCGCGCGCATACCCAGCAGTATCCACTGACAGTGGATGTCAGTGGACCGCTCCTAGCCTGCGGCACATGAACGGCACGAACGACTTCGACTTCCTGCACGGCACCTGGCAGGTGGCCAACCGCCGCCTCACCGCCCCGCTCAGCGGTGGCGACAGCGACATCGGCAGCGACATCGGCAGCGGCATCGGCTGGGAGGAGTTCCCCGGCGAGTCCGTGGTCCGGCCACTGTTCGGGGGCGCGGGCAACATCGACGAGATCGCCTTCCCCACCCTCGGCCGCCGGGGCGCCACCCTGCGCCTGTACGACCGGGAGGCGCGGCAGTGGTCGATCTTCTGGTCCGACAGCCGCACCGGCCGGCTCGACCCGCCGGTGACCGGCGGCTTCACCGGCGACCGCGGCGACTTCCACGGCGACGACACCTACGGCGGCCGCCCGATCCGGGTGCACTTCACCTGGTACCGCCTCGGCCCGGACGCCGCCCGCTGGGAGCAGGAGTTCTCCGCCGACGGCGGCCGCAGCTGGGAGCTCAACTGGACGATGGACTTCACCCGTACCGGCGGGGCGTTCAAGGGGCTCGCCGCATGAGCCTCGTCGTCGAACTGCGCCGGTACACCCTGCACCCCGGCGCCCGGGACACCCTGATCGAGCTCTTCGAGCGGGAGTTCGTGACCGGGCAGGAGGCCGTCGGCATCACCCTCGGCGGCCGCTTCCGCGACCTGGACCACCCGGACCGCTTCGTCTGGCTGCGCGCCTTCCCCGACATGGCCGCGCGCCGCCGGGCCCTGGAGGCCTTCTACTTCGGCCCGGTCTGGCGGGCCCACCGCGACGCGGCCAACGCGACGATGGTCGACAGCGACGACGTCCTGCTGCTGCGCGGCCCGGGGTTCCTGCCGCCGCCCGGCGCCCGCGAGGTGCTCGCCACCGTCTGCCACCCCGACCCGGCCGCCTTCGAGGTCTTCGACGCGTACGCCGCCCGGCACCTCGCCCCGGAACACGCCCTGCACCGCACCGAACACGCCGAGAACGACTTCCCCGCCCTCCCCGTCCGCACCGGCGAGGACGTCCGGGTCTGGTTCGGCCCGGCGGCGGAGCCGCCCCCCTGGCCCCACCACCACCTCCGTCTGGCCCCGGTGACCGGCTAGCAGCTGACCGCTGGCGGCTGCACGCAGGAAGTCGGCCCGTCCGACTTCCTGCGCCGGCCGGTGGGCCGCCGGATATCCGGTGGCACACTCGTTCGCGGGCGGACAGGATCGCGCCATGCATGTATTCCTTGAGACCGAACGGCTCGTCCTGCGCCCGTTCACCGAAGCCGACGCCGACCACCTCCTCGCGCTGGACAACGACCCCGAGGTCATGCGCTTCATCAACGGCGGCGAGCCGACCCGCCGGGAGACGGTCGAGGCGAAGGTCCTCCCCCGGCTCCTCCACGACCACCCGTGCTCCGGCACCCGCGGCTTCTGGGCCGCCGAGGAGAAGGCCACCGGCACCTTCCTCGGCTGGTTCGAGTTCCGCCCGCTCGACGACCACGACCCCGCCGTCGTCGAGCTCGGCTACCGGCTCAACCAGGCCTCCTGGGGCAAGGGTTACGCCACCGAGGGCTCACGGGCGCTGATCGACAAGGGCTTCACCGAGCTCGGCGTGGAGCGGGTCACCGCGAACACCATGACGGTCAACTCCCGCTCCCGGCGCGTGATGGAGAAGTCCGGCCTGACGTTCCTGCGGAACTTCACCGGCGACTGGCCGGACGCGATCCCCGGCTCCGAACACGGCGAGGTCGAGTACGAGCTCACTCGCGCCGAGTGGCAGCAGCGCCGCTGACGACTCCCCCTGGGCCCGCCCGCCCGCAGCCCGCGTGGAACACCGTGCCATGCTTCCCCGGCACTGACGATCATGCCCACCACCGCCTCGGCGGAGAGGAACACCATGCGTTTCCCCTGGCGCCGACGGCCGGTCGGGCGGTCGGCACGACTGCTCGACCTCGCGGGTGTCGACCCGCGTTCGGTGGACGACGACGAGGACCTGGACGTCTGCCGGCAGGTCGCCTTCCGGGTCGCCCGGCGGGATCACGCCCGGACGGCCGAGGTCCTGGCGCTGATCGAGGAGCTGCTGGCGGACGAGGCCGAGTACGCGTTCGCCGTCACCTTCCTGGAGGATCTCCAGAACCTCGCCTCCCACGGCCTGGACGCGTTCCGCTCTCCTGCGGAGACCCGGCTCCTGCTCGGCCCCCGGGCCGCGGTCTGCTGGGACACCGTGGCCGCCTCCTGGGCCGAGGTGGCCGAGTGGCGGGCCGCCAACGGCAAGCCGTTGGAGCCCTCGGCGGCGATGCTCGGCGCGGAGAACGAGCAGCTGCGGCTGCTTCTGTGGACCTCGAACCGGACCCTCCCCGGCGGGGAGAAGCTCGGGCTCGCGGACGTCGTCCGCTTCGAGAAGGCCGTCGGGTCGTCCCTCCCCGGGTACAGCCACATCGCGGTGGCCCTGAACCTCGCCGGGCGGGTCGGCCCCTGATCGCCGCTGTGCGCGGGAAGTCGGCCGGTCCGACTTCCTGTGCACAGCGGTCCGGCTCACGGGCCGACGAGCTCCGCGAGCTCGTCGGCCGACTCGGGGGTCAGCCGGTAGAAGCCCTGGAGGCTGACGGAGCGTTCGAGGCGCCCGTCCACCAGATGCTTCAACCCCCGCACCTTTCCCCGCTGGTTGCGCCAGGTGAGCTGCCCGAGGAGTTCCCCCGGTATCCGCTGGTCGAAGCGCACGGGCGTCCCGTCCACGTGGACGGCCTCGGCCCCGCAGCCGCCCGCACCGAGCATCCACCAGGCGTCGTGCCCCGGGAAGGCCGGGTCCTGCCAGGTCGCTCGGGCGGCGCCGCAGCACTCGCCGCGCTCCCGGTCGACGATCCGCATCCGGCTGACGACGAACACCTCGCACCGGTTGACGTGCAGCGCGTACACCTCGTCCCCGGCCTTGGCCGTCGACCAGGCGGGCAGCGACTGGTGCACCCCGCTGTAGGCGACGGGCGGCCGCTCACCCACCCGGCCCCCCTTGCGGAGGGAACGGCAGGTGTCGTGGGTCCACAGGACGGTGAAGGCATCGGGCATGGCGCCGATCCTAGGAACGGGGTCGGACAGTCCGACCCCCCTGCGCTCAGTGGTGCCAGGCCTGCCCGCCCGTGTTGTGGACGAACCGCTGCAGGACTTTCAGCGTGGTCAGGTACTCCTCGTCGGAGATGTCCGCGTGGCGCTCGGCCCACAGCTCGTCCTGGAGAGCGGCGAGCCGGTCGAAGAACTCCCGCCCCTCGGAGGTCAGTACGAGCCGGCCCCCGGCGGACTCGGCGACCCAGCCGCGCTCGACGGTCGCGTCGATCTCGGCACCGAGAGCGTCCTGTCCGGTGTCGAGGTAGTCGCGCAGCACGGCGGAGACCTCGTCGCGGGTCCTCGGCTCCTCGGCCCGGGCGAGCTGGGCGAGCACCCACCACTGCGGCTGCGTGGTGCCGAACTCGGCCAGCGCCCCACGGGTGCGGTTGACGACGGCCTTGTACGCGGCCCAACTCCAGTAGCCGATGGGCTGCTTGATCAATTCGGCATCGCTGTGCGAGTACTCCACGGCCGACCCCTCCCCTTCGCGTCGATCACTTCGGCAGGACCGACGCTAGGAGGTGAAGCCGACTTGAGGTCAAGCTCCTTTCCGGTGGTAGCAAACTTGGCACTCAGCTCCGGTGTCGCTTGAACTCGCGCAGCAGCGCCAGGAGGTTGATCACGGTACTGGCGGGAACGTTGCCCAGGTCGACGAGCACCCGGCCGTTCAGGACGGTCTCGCCCGGCTTGGCGGACGGCCAGAGGATGCCGAACTCGCGCCCCTCGGTCCGGAGTTCCACGATGAGTTCGGTGAGCTGCGGGCCGGTGAGGTGGTGGATCGCCGGATCGGCCGGATGGATGGGGTGGAGGGCATTCACGCGGCACCACCGTCCTGCGACAGCTCGAACCAGACCCGCTTGCCCGTCTTCTGCGGCTCGGCGCCCCACCGGTGAGTGAGGCCTTCCACCAGCTGCAACCCACGGCCGGACTCGGAGAGTTCGGTGGGCTTGCGGCGGGCGGGGAGGAGGGGGCTGAGGTCGGCCACGTCGACCCGGAGGGTGCGGGACTCGACGGAGATGACGACGGCCGGCGAGGGGGTCCGGCCGTGCCTCCAGGCGTTCACGATCAGTTCGGCGAGGGCGACTTCGGCGTCCGCGATCGCCGAGAGGTCGTACCCGGCGCGCGCCATGGCCTCGCGCAACAGCTCGCGGGACACGAGGAGGGAGGGGGAGTTGAGGTTGGGGTCACACATGGGGAGTCTCCCAAACACTACTGACGAACCGTCTGATCGACGGCATGCTTTGAACTGTAGGTGAATCTGCCTCAACTCTGCAACACACTCCGCACATGCCTCTACACTTTCCGTAGCCACATGTTGCGGGAAGGACATGCTCATGGGATTCAGGACTGGCATCAGCGAGCGCCAACGTCGCTTCGGCGAGGAACTTCGCCGACTTCGAGACGCCGCAGGCCTCTCAGCCTTGGAGATCGGCGAGGCCTTGGGAGTGAAAGGTCCGAACATCAGCCACACCGAGGCTGGCAGGCTCGGCCTCAACACTGAACGTTTGAAAGCCTGGTTCGACATCTGCAAGGTCACGGACCCCGAGTACCGGGCTGGCCTCATCGCCATGAGCGAGAGCTCGGGCAAGGGCTGGTGGACCGAGTTCAAGCACCACACAACGCGCAGTGCGCTCGACCTGGCCGAAGCGGAGAGCTGCGCAACGGCCCTGGATACCTACGAATCCCTTCTGATCCCCGGGCTCTTGCAGACCAAGGCCTACAGCGAGGTCATCCAGGGGTACAACGAGAAGATGGTCGAGTTCCGCGGCGAGCGCAGCAGGGTACTCACGGGCAAGAACGCGCCCCCGTACCGCGCCGTGATTCACGAGGCAGCCCTGCACATGATGTACGGAGGGGCAGCGGTCATGCGGGACCAGCTGAACCATCTGATCGAGATGAGCAGACTGCCGAACGTGACGATCCAGATCCTCCCGTTCGACTGCACCACGTACGCTTCGAACGACAGCTCCTTCCTCCTCATCCGAGGAGCACACTCCCGCCTCGACACCGTTCTACTCGACCACCCGCACGGCGGCGACTTCATCGGTGACCCTGAGATCGTGACAACATTTGATCGGAAGTTCGACCGGCTCAGGGGCTTGGCGCTACCACCCCTGTCAGCGGCAACATCCGAGTCATCGCCAGCTCAGCGGGACTCGCTGGGTTTGCTCCAGCACGTCCGCTACAAGGTCCAGGGAAGATAGCCATGCACCAGCTCAACTGGCAGAAGTCCAGCTACAGCAACGACCAGACCAACTGCGTCGAGATCGCTTCTGCCGGCGAGCTGGTCTACCTCCGTGAATCGGACGACCCCACCATCGTCGTCACCACCACCCGCACCAAGCTCAATGCCTGGATCCAGGGCGCCAAGGCCGGCGAGTTCGACCACTTCACCGTCTAACTAAGCCCAGTCTCGGGGCTCAGCAGCCGCCGCAGGGCGGTCGGCGTGTGGCCGAGGTGCTGGCGCACGGTGCGGGTGAGGTGGGCCTGGTCGGCATAACCAAGCTCGGCGGCGAGGGTGCTGATGCTGGTCTCGCCGGCCTCCAGGCGGTCGAGGGCGTGGCCGATGCGGACGCGGTGGCGGTAGTGGGTCACCGAGACCCCGAGGTGGCGCGGGAAGGCCCGGCTCAGGCGGTAGGGGGACACTCCGAGCGACTCGGCCAGTCCGAACAGCGTCCCCGCGGCCGGGTCCGCTTCGGTGATCGCCTCGCGGGCGGCCGCGACGAGGCTCCGGTCGCGCTCGGCCGCCGCGTCTCCTGCCGGGGTTCGCCCTCCGACGGTGCGGCCGATGGCCGTCGACAGCAGCCCCACCAGCTCCTCGGCGAGCGCGTAGTCGATGTCCTCCGACCGACCGGCGGCGAGCAGGCGCCGGTGGGCCAGGTCGAGCTTCGGGTCCGTATAGAGCGTCTGTGCGGTCGGTTCCGCCCCGTCCCCGGCCAGGGAGCGCCACAGGTGCGGCGCCACGCTGATCGACGTGCAGGTGTCGCCCCCGGCGGGGTGGGCGAAGCTCTCCTCCTCGCCCGGGACGCCCACGTAACCGAGGGCCGTGTCGATGTCGGCGGGCGCGCCGCCGGCCGTTCTGCGGAACCTTCCACGGCGTACCAGCACCACCCGGTAGTCGGCCCGTACCTCCGGCGCGGACCAGCGGGTGTGGTCGGACCGGCAGGACACCGCGCTGATGGCGAAGCCGGGGCGGGTGGCGACAGGGTCGGCGGTGAGCACCCTTCGAACGCTACGCACCGGGTCTGACAGCCGCGCAAGGATGTTCAAGACCGGGGCGGGGCTGCTGGGCGAGGCTCCTCATCGAAGCCCGTAAGGCTTCCGGTCGTTCACGATTCTGGAGTCCGCACATGCCCGTTCTCGCACAGCTCACCACCGTGGTCGTCGACTGCGCCGACCCGGTGGCGCTCGCCGCCTTCTACCAGCACGCCACCGACTGGGAACTCACCTACAGCGACCAGGACTTCGCCTCCATCGGCGCGGGCAGCACAGGGTCCGGCCTGGCCTTCGTCCGCGTCGAGGGCTACCAGGCGCCGCAGTGGCCCGAGGGGAGCAAGCACCTGCACCTCGACTTCGCCGTCGCCGACCTGGAGGGCGCGGTCGAGGCGCTGCTCGCCCTCGGCGCGTCCCGGCCGGAGTTCCAGCCGGGCGAGGGCCGGTGGGTCGTCCTCACCGACCCCCAGGGCCACCCCTTCTGCCTGGTCCCGGCCGTGACGGCCACCGCGCCCACCGCCAACTGACTGTCCCCCCAGACAAGGAGTACCCCCATGGCAACCGTGCACCGAGAGGTCCTGATCGAGGCCGACCCCGCGGGGATCTGGGCGGCGATCCGCGACTGGGGCGAGGTCCATCACCGGCTCGCCCCCGCGTTCGTGGTCGACACCCGGGTCGAGGGGGATGTCCGGGTGGTGACCTTCGCGGACGGCACGGTGGTGCACGAGCTGATCGTCTCGCTCGACGACGACCTCCGGCGCATCGCCTACTCGGTGGTCGGCGGCTCCATGGACGTCGCCCACCACCACGCCTCCATGCAGGTGTTCGCCGAACCCGGCGGTCGCAGCCGCTTCGTCTGGGTCACCGACGTGCAGCCGCACGGCCTGGCGGAGCCCATCAGCGCGATGGTCGACCAGGGAATCCGGGTGATCCGCCGGACCCTGGAGGCCGCCGCCCTCGCTTCCTGACGCCCGCGGCATGCCCGCGACATACCCTCGACGGCTCTGAGCACGTCATCCTCGTGCGCAGGAAGTCGGATGGGCCGACTTCCTGCGCGCAACTCCTACTCACCGCCGGCCAGTTCCCGGCGGACCCGCTCCAACTGCTCGACCGTGAGCGGGTGGTCGGACAGCACCAGCGTCCACTGCCACCGGGCGTCCCGCCACCGCTGGAGGTGGTGCCCAGGATCCCTGGCCCATCCTTCGAAGTACGGCGGCTCCCCCAGGGGCTGGCGCACCAGTTGGGCGGCCGTCGGGGTGCCCGGGGAGGGCTCGTTGTCGAGGTCCACGACCACGTACCCGGTGTCGGGATCGCCGTCGATCGGGCTCGGGCGGCCGAGCGGGCCGGGCCAGGACGCGGGCACCGGCAGTGGCCGGGTCCGGTAGTGCTCCCGGATCCGCTCCCACCGCAGCTGCTCGGCCCGGTCGGCGCTGCCGTCGTCCTCGGGCCGGACGAACCGGTCGTCCGGCAGGGCCTCGGGAAACGCGAGCTCGGACAGCTCCTCGACGTAGGCCGTTCCCGGCGCGGAGGCCCGCAGCACCATGCCGGTCCCACTGTCGACCACCAGCTCCAGCGTCATCCCCTCGGGCCCGGCCATCTCGGTCCGCACCGCCGCCCGGCCGTCATGCTCCGTCGGACGACCGGCCGGAAGCTCCCGCAGCGCGGGAACGACCAGCCGGGCAGGGTCCGGGCCGAACCTCCACGGCCAGCCGTCGCCGGGGAAGGAGAGGCCCGGCTCCACCCACGGGGGGAAATTGGTCTCGGCCACGGCGACGCGGCCACCGTACTCGTGCCGCCACAGCGACGGCGCCCGGAAGGCGAACCCCATGACCGTCTCGACGTCCTCCGCCGGAGGATGCCCAGGCCCGTTGCCCACCCGCGGCCGCACCGCCCGGTACCGCCCGGTGAGAACCCGTACGGCCGCCGCCGGCTCACTCGCCATCGCCGCCTCCTCCGCTCGCCCTGCGCGCCCTCATCCTCCACCTCCGAGGCAGCGCAGCTGCGCAGGAAGTCGGCGTGGCCGACTTCCTGCGCTTGAGGGACTCGAAGCACCGGGTAACAGAGCGGATCAGCAGAAGACCGCCTTGATCAGTCGCTCCAGGGCGGGCGGGAAGGTCTGGGCCGGGTCCTGGTCGGAGTCGCCGGTGGTGAGGCCCGCGGTGAGGACCCTGGCGCCGTCCGGGGTGGCGATCATCAGGGCGCCGTAGCCGCCGGGGGCGCCGCCGTTGTGGTGGACGATGGTGACGTCGCCGCTGTCCGGGCCCAACTCCTGGACGAACAGGCCGAGTCCGTAGCCGAGCATCCCGTGCGGGGTCCGCATCTGCTCCAGCAGCTCGCCGGGCAGCAACCGGCCGCCGAGCAGGGCCGCGAAGAACACCTGGAGGTCGCGGGTGGTGGAGATCATGTCCCCGGAGCCGCACAGCAGCGAGAGGTTCTGCCGGGAGACGTCGACGACCTTCCACTCCTCGCCGTCCTGGTAGCGGTAGTAGCCGTGGGCGTGCGGGCCGGGTATCTCCGAGAGGCTGCCCGGCACGAGGGTGTCGGTCAGGCCGAGCGGCTGCAGGATCCGGCGCTGCATCTCCTCGGCGTAGGCGTGCCCGGTGAGCGCCTCGACCAGCAGCACGGCCAGCGTGTAGTTGGTGTTGGAGTAGCCCTGGTCCGCGCCCGGCTCGAACCGGGCCGGCTTCGTCAGCGCGAACTCGACCAGCTCGTCGGGCCGGTAGTCGTGGAAGCGGTTGTCCACCCACGCCTTGCCGATCGAGGGCAGCCCGGGCACGAACTCGCCCTTCTCGTCGAGCTCGCCGGTGCAGTTGTGGACGCCGCTGGTGTGCCGGAGCAGCATCCGTACGGTGATCCGCCCGTCCAGGCCGCCGAACCGGGGCAGGTGTTCGGCGACGGGGGCGTCCAGGTCGATCAGCCCGTCGGCGACCAGGCGAAGCACCAGGGCGGCGACGAAGGTCTTGGTGGTGCTGCCGATCCAGAACTGCCCGTCGGTGGCGGGCTTCGCGCTCCCGCCGAGCTCGTGCACCCCGGCGCTGCCGGTCCACGCGCCGCGTTCGTCGCGGACCCGCAGCTGGACGCCCGCGAAGCCGGCGTCGACGAAGTCCTGGGCGGCCTTGTGGAGTTCGGGACGGTCCTGGGTGGTGGTGGCGGCGTTCATCGTCGTTCCTTCTCTCGCGGGTCGTGGAGTGCGGCTCAGAGGCCGCGGGCGGATCAAAGGCTGCGGGCGGTGATGTCGCCGTAGGCGGTGGTGGCGTGGATGGTCAGGCCGGGGGTGCCGTCGGCGTTCCGCAGCGCGTTGTGGATCCGGCCGTGCGCCGTTCCGGCGTCGAGGGCGGCGGAGACCCCGCGGGCGGCGCCGACCTCGATCTGCCCGTACTCGGTGCGCAGGGCGACGGTGCCCTGCACGGCCTCGGTGATCCGCAGGTCGCCCTTCTGGGTGCGGATCTCGGCGGGGCCGCCGAGTCGGCCGACGGCGATGTCGCCGGCCTGGAGGTCGAGGCGGGCGCCGGCGGTCTCGTCGAGCTTGACGGTGCCCTGCGCGGCCTCGATGGTGACGTCGCCGAGGCGGCCGACACCCCGGAACTCGGCCAGCGCGGCCGTCGCGTCGACCCGGGAGCCGGTGGGCAGTTGGACGGTGACCTCGACGGAGCCGGAGCTGCCGAGGAGGCGGTTCCCGGCCTCCGGGGCCTCGACCCGCAGCACGCCGTCGACGTAGGCGACCTCGACCCGCTCGGCGGCCTTCACGTCGCGGCTCTTCCCGGCGTCGGCGGGCCGGACCTCGACCACGGTGTCGGCACGGTCGGCGGCGATGAGCCGGATGCGGCCGGCGGGGATGTCCAGGACGGCCGAGACCGGGGCGGGGGTGGCGAACTTCTGCATCGTGCTCTCCTTCGCTTCTGCGGCGCGGGCCCGGTGGCCCGCCGCTTTCTGGCAAGAGAAACGCTACGTTGCGTTCGCAGTTCAGGCAACCGACAGCCCCCACGGAGAACCAATAGTTGCAGGTGAACGCCTATATATCATTGCAACAACTCTGCCGGGAATGCAACGACCCCCAGCCCATCTATTGCAATGGACTGGGGGTGAACGCTATGCACAGGCGTTGCGGCGGACAGCAGGCAGCAGGCGCTACCGGAGCCGGTCCGCACCGGACGGAGCCGCCGCCCGCGTCGTGCGGTGGCCGTGGGAGTTCAGCAGCACCGAGACGCTGTTGTCCTGGGCGTTGGTGACCGCCAGGTCGAGCCGCCCGCGCTGCCGGAACCGGCCGGCCACCACGGTGTCCGGGATGGAGCCGTCGCCGGACCCGGTGGGGTAGGACTCCGGTGCCCGGAAGGTCCCGTCGCCGTTCCCGCGCAGCAGGGCCACCGAGCTGTCGTCGGTCGCCAGCGCCAGGTCGGGGGTGCCGTGGCCGGTGAAGTCGCCCACCACGACCGAGACCGGCCCGCCGCCCGCCGGGTACGCCCGCGCCGGCTGGAACGTGCCGTCCCCGTTGCCCAGCAGGACCACGGCGGAGTGCTCCCCGTCCGCGACCACCAGGTCGTACCGGCCGTCACCGCGCAGGTCTCCGGCGGCCAGCGAGTACGGGACACCCCCGACCCGGTAGTCCGTCAGGGCGCCGAGCGTGCCGTCCCCGTTGCCGGGGAAGACGGCCACCTCGCCGACGCCGTCGAGGGCGACCGCCAGGTCCAGGTGCCCGCTGCCGCCGAGGTCGGCGAGCGCGATCGAGGCCGGGTTGGAGTCGGTGCCGGTGGAGTACGTGCGCGGCGCCTGGAACGTGCCGTCCCCGTTGCCCAGCAGCAGCGAGACGCTGCCGTCGCCGAAGTCGCCCAGGTTGGCGACGGCCAGGTCGAGCGTGCCGGTGCCCCGGAAGTCGCCGATCGCGACGGCGTCCGGGTGCGAGCCGGTGGCGAAGCGGGTGGGCGCCCGGAAGGTGCCGTCCCCGTTGCCGAGCAGCACCGAGACCCCGCTGTCGTCCTGGTCGGCGACCACCAGGTCCTGCACGCCGATGCCCCGGAGGTCCCCGACCGCGACGGAGGTCGGCCCGGGGCCGGCCGGGAAGGTCCGCTGCGGGCCGAACCCGCCGTGGCCGTCGTTCAGCAGGATCGACACCGTCCCGTCGGCGGCGTTCGCCACCGCCAGGTCGGCCCGGCCGCTGCCGGTGAAGTCCCCGGCGGCCACCGCGCGCGGGTTGTGTCCCACCGGGTAGTCGGTCTTCGGGGCGAACACCCCGGCCCTCGGGGCCACCGGCTCGACGGCCGACGCGCCGCCGGGCAGCGCCGGCACCGCCCCTGCCGCCACCACGACCGCGACCGCCGCTGCAACGGCCTGACCACGCCTCAGTCCACGCATTCCGCACCTCTCCCGTCCGAACGCCCGCTCGGCGCCGCTCGGCGCCGCTCGGCACCGCTCGGCACCGCTCGGCACCGCTCTCGGCGCGATGGTCGCCCGACCGGGAGCGCGGTGCCGGCCCCGACACCCTGGGAGGCCCCCGGACCGCCCGAACCGGCGATCCAGGAGCCCGACCCGACGGCCTCGACCCAGGACCCGACGACCCAGGACCCGACGGCCCTGGACCCAGCCCGGCGCCCTCAGCCCGAAGCCCGGGCCCGCGCCCGCGCCCGGAGCAGCCCGTCGGCGAGGTCGACCGCCTCCTGGACGGGGACGAGCCGGCAGTCCGCGTCGCCGATCCGCCCGGTGGTGACGCCCTCGGCCGCGGCGAGCACCTCCGCGCCGAGCTCGGCGAAGTGCAGGTCGTCCAGGTCGGGCGCCTGGAAGGACATCCAGCCGTCCGTCGTGACGCAGCCGTACTCGCGGTGCCGTACGTCGGCCTGGCGCAGGTCGGCGAGGTGGAAGGCGGTGAAGCGGGCCATGTCGACGCCGAGCATCAGCACCCGGGCGTCCAGCTCGTACAGCCGCCCGAGCGGGGAGTCGGGGCCGAGGTGGGAGGTGAGCGGGTGCCGGGAGGTGATCTCCTCCGCCCGGGGGCCCAGGGCCGCCCAGGAGGTCTGCGGATGGCTGCTGCGCAGGGCGCCGGGCCGGGTGCGGACGGCTTCGGAGAGCGCGCCCAGGGTCGGGGAGGCCGGGGTGGTGGCCGGGTCGAAGCGCGGCATCCGCGCCCGGTGCTCCGCGATCTCGGCCGGGGTCAGCCCGGCGGTCGCGGCCTGGTGGATCCGTGAGGTCGAGGAGTTCTCGGGGGTGCTGGTGAACGCCACCAACGTCCCTTCCTCCCCCAGGACTTCGAGCAGGGCGTCGACCACCCCGGCCGCCCCGCCCTCGACCGGCCCGAGCGTCCGCAGCGACGCCTGGACGTGCAGCACCGTGCCCGGCCGCACGCCCAACCGGGCGAAGCCGTCGGCCAGTTCAGCGGTGGAGATCATCCGACACCCCTTCGTTCAACACCACTTCGTTTCAGGCCTCGACGTACCGGAGCCGACTCCGCTCCTCCCGCGCCTTCTCCGCGTCCCGTTCCGCCGCCGCCGGCAGCGGTACGGCGAGCCACGGCGCGACGCTCTCCCCCATCCCTGCGGCGAACCGGGCCCCCAGCCCGGTCAGCGCCCCGGATCCGGCCAGCCGCTCGACGGCCTCGGCGGTGTACTGCCGCCAGAGCGCGAACTGCGCCCGCGCCCGGTCGGCGGCCTCCCCCGCCAGGCCGTCGTACGCGGCGGTGCGGGTGCCCCAGTACTCGGTGACCGCCAGGTGGGCGTACGTGCCCTGGAGCAGCCCCTCCAGCGGGCGCGGGTCGGGCCGCCAGGGGGCGAAGTACAGCCGGTCGTCGGACCGGTCGTACAGGTCGTACAGGTCGAGCACCGCGCCGAGCTTCACGTGCTGGAACTCGTGGGCGAGCAGCAGCGCCAGCGTGGGCGCGGTGGCGGGCCGGGCGATGCCGACCGCGCCGTACGCCTGCCGCGCCGCCGAGCTGACGTCGCGCCCGGCGGGGCCGGGCCGCAGCGGGGTGATCGTCGTCAGCCCGGCCCGGATGCCCTCCGCGTAGTCGGGCAGGTCGCGTCCGAGCAGCTCCCAGGCCTCGCGCAACGCGCCCGTCCAGCCGAGGAGTTCGGCTTCGGGCAGCCGGTCGGCCACCGGGTGGTCGTGGCTGTCGCGCAGCGGGTCGAGGTCCTCCAGGGCGACCGTCCAGCCGCCGGCCAGCCGGATCCGTCGCAGCGGGTCGTCCAGCTCCGTGAACACCGTCCCGTCGGCGGCCCGCACCTCGAAGCCGTCGGCGTGCCCGGTGACCACCGCCTCGCCGTCCGGCACCGCGATCCGCCCCAGCGTCGGCAGGTGCAGCCGGCCGCCCCGGGCGGGCACCGTGACGGAGTCCCCGCGCCCGGCCCGCACCGCGGCCGCGGCGGCCAGTGCCGCCATCGGCCCGAGGCCGACCGTGAGGTCCCCGGCGAGCCGCCGCGCGGCCCAGGCCCGGGCGTACGGGTGGGCCAGCACCGTGTCCACGGCCCCGGCCGCCGCCCCGTCGAGCTCCGACAGCAGCTCCCAGGCGGCCGCCCGGCCCTGCCCGGAGGCGTCCCAGGCGGCGGCCAGCATCGCCCGGGTGAGGGAGAGTTGGGCGGCGCCGAGGGCGGCGATGGTGTCGGTGCCGCCGTATCCCCTTGCCAGCTCGTCGAGTTGGGCCGGGGTGAGTGCGGCCGGCAGCAGCGGACGGCCGCCCTGGGCGGGCACGGGCGCCGGCGCGGAGGCCGAACCCCCCTTTCCCGCAATGCCGTTGATGAGCGTCATGAGGTCACCGCAGTAGACGGAGGGATTGTCGAAGCCATTGTCCGCCCGGTAGCGGTGGGCGTACAGTCCGCCGCCGCAGGCGCGGACCACCGGGCAGGCCCGGCAGGTCGCGCTCAGCCCGTCCAGGCCGGACTGGCGGGCGGCGATGCCGGGGTGGCGGGCGAGGTCGTCGAGGCTGTGCGCGAAAACGTTCATGCCGGTGACGGGCGCCCCGTCGTACGCGGTCTTGAGGCTGTCCGCCTGCTCGAAGGTCCCGTCCGTCTCCAGCACGGCGAGGTCCGAGGGCTCCAGCCCGAGCGACTCGGTGAGGCTGGACAGTCCGCGCACCGTCCGGTGCACGGATTCGAAGGTGCGCACGGCGAACGGCCGCGCGTCCGTTTCCCACAGCCTGTGGACAACCAGCAGCCAGTCCGCGTACGGGTCCTCCGGGCCGCCCGCGAGCCGCTTCGGCGGGTCCTCCCAGGTCGCGTGCGGAAGCAGGAAGTCGACGGCGGGGGGCCGCAGTTCGACCAGCGCCCGGTACACGGCCACCGGGTCGTTCTCGATGTCGATGGTGCACAGCAGCCCGGCGAACAGGTGCCGGAACTCGGGCTCGTTCAGCAGCCCGACCGCCCGCAGCACCTGTGGATGGCTGCTCCGCCCGTCGGCGAAGCGCCGGTGCCGGTCGTTGGCGGCCCGGTCCCCGTCCAGCGAGATGCCGACCCTGAGGTCCAGCTCCGCGAACAGCTCGCAGAACGCACGGCTGAGCAGCACGCCGTTGGTGTGGATGCGCAGGTCGAGGGCACAGCCGGGCGGGAGCGCCGCCCGCAGCGCTTCGGCCGCGCGGCGCAACCGGTCCGGGCCGGCGAGCAGGGGTTCTCCCCCGTGCAGGACGACCCGGACGGCGGACAACCGGTGGGCGACCGCATGCTCACCGATCCGCTCGGCGGCCTTGGCCAGGATCCCCTCCCCGATCACCTTGGGGCGGGAGCGCCAGCTGCTGTCCGCGTGCTCGTAGACGTAGCAGTGGTCGCAGGCGAGATCGCACCGGCTGTGCATCTTGACCACGAATTGCGTCAGTGGCACCGGAATTCGCGTCATCATGGGTGTGGCGGGTTCAGCTCGGCCTGGGGTCCGTTTCGAGGTTCCGGAGCGGGTCAGATCGAGGAGTTGAAGGCCGCGACCGGCACACCCGCCCCGGCGTCGGGAAGGGCTCGTCGGATCCTGGCAGAGATCTCCTCGGCGCCGAGTTCGGCAAGATCGGCCAATGAAGGCCGCCCGTCCTCCCACGTCGCCTGAAGGTCCATCAGTTCGGCGTGGGGCATGGTGTCCAGTGCGGGTGTCATGTTCGATTCTCTTCCACGATGGGGGTTAGAGAGAAGCACCGCCGGGTATATACCTCGGCTTGGTCGCAAGGGTACTGCTCGCTTGCAAGTCCCGATGCGTCCTTACACCGCTCTAACTGCCCCATACCCGCATCACGCTGCGGCGTCTCGCCAAAAGTTCATCCGTTCGGCGGTCGCGCGCAGACACCTGACCGGCGCACAGCCCGTTCACCAGGTCGGACGCCGATCACGCCGGCGGCGCCTCCGTGAAAACGTCCGCCCGCCCGCCGCCCGGTGCCCCGGCGCCCGCCCGACTCAGGGTCAGGTTGCCCCTGGCCGCCCGGGTGTCGGGGTGGTCCGGCCCCAACGACTCCGTGAGCGCCTCCACCGCGAGCTCGTCCAGTTCCCGGGCGCCCACCTGGTCGCCGGTGGCCAGCAGCGCGTTGGCCCGGTTCAGCAGGGCCGCCCCCACGTAGCGGTGCCGTTCTCCCAGCCGTGCCCGCAGTCCGTCCAGCACCTGCCCGGACAGCGCCGCCGCCTCGTCGGCGCTGCCGTCCCGCAGCAGCAGGGCCGCGAGGTTCCCGGCGGCGACCAGGGTGGTCGGGTGGTCCTCGCCGAGGCGGGCGCGGTGGTGTTCGAACACGGACCGGGCCAGCTCCACCGCCCGCCCGGTCCGGCCCGACGCGGCGAGGTCGGCGGCGAGGTTCCCGGCGGCGGCCGCGGTCTCCGGGTGATCCGCACCGTGCCGGGCCGTCAGCCTCCGGTGGGCCTCCTCGTCGGCGGCCAGGGCCTCCTCGTGCCGGCCGAGCCGCAGCAGGGCGCCGCCGAGGAGGCGCAGGGCCTTGAGGGTGTCGTCGTGGTCGTCGCCGTAGCGCGCCCGGGAGCGCTCGACGACGCTCGAGAGCGCCGCCCTCGCCTCCTCGTACCGGCCCGCCTCGCGCAGGACGCGGGCCCGGTTGATCTCGGACTGGAGGGGGTACAGGTCGTCCTCGCCGAAGGCCGCCCGTTGTCGTGCCATCGCGGTCGAGTGGTGCTCCAGGGCAGCTTCGAGGTCCCCGGACAGGAAGTCGGAGACACCCAGGTTGTTGAGGCTCATCATGGTGCGCGGATGGTTCGGCCCGAGGACCCGCTCCGCGGTCTCCTCCGTCGCGCGGTCGAGCGCCTGCGCCTCGTCGTAGCGGCCGAGTTGGCGCAGGTCGCCGCCGAGGCCGCCGGCCGCGGCGAGGGTGTGGGCGTGGTCGGGCCCGAGCAGTTCGGTCAGCCGTTCCCACGCCTCCCGGTCGGTCCGGTAGGCCTCCGCTCCGGCGCCCGCGATCCGCAGCACGTTGGCGAGCTCGACGCGCAGCATCAGTCCCGTCAGATCCTCGGCGCCCCAGACCGCCAGTGCCCGCTCGGCGAGCTCGCGGGCATCGTCCAGCAGGCCCCGGTGGCGCTGGTAGCGGACCGAGGCGGTGACCCACCGCCGCACCTGCGGGTCCGTACTCTCCACCGCTCCGGACGGTCCCAGGTGCGGTAGCACCGCGGCGAACCGGGGCCAGTCCTCCGCCCGGTCCACGTCGCCGCGGCCGACGGTCGCCAGCGCCGCGTGCACGACGGCCCGGACGGCGGACCGGTCGGCCTCGGCCACCTGGTCGCGCAGCAGCGCCTGGACGATCCGGTGCACGGCGAGCGTTCCGCCGCCCTCCGCGTCGTGGCGGACGAGGCCGTACTGGGTGACGGCGCGCAGGATCTCCCCGATCACCAACTGTCCGTCCCCGCCGGGCGCCGGCCGGATCGCCCGGACGGCCGGTTCGGTGTAGAACAGCTCGATCGGGATGGCGTCCGGCCCGAGGAAACCGCAGAGTTCCAGCAGCCGCATCGCCGGCGCGTTGATCCGGCGCAGGTCGGCGCCGGCGATCCGGGCGGTGGCGGCGATCGCCGCCGGGCCGCCTCCCGGGACGGGCCGGTCCAGCACCTCGGCGAGCGCCCCGTCCAGCAGGTGCAGGTAGGTCGCTGCCGGCATCGGGGTCTCCTGGAGCCAACGCGCCGCCTGGTCGACGGCGAGCGGCAGGTCCCCCAGCCGTTCGGCGATCGGCTCCGCCTCGTCCGGCCGGATCGCGGGGTTGAACCGTCGTAGCAGCCGCACGCTCTCCGTCCGGTCGAACACGTCGACCTCGGTGCGACCGGGGTGCCGCGCCCAGCGCCGATTGCGCGAGGTCACCAGCACGTGGCCGGTGGCCGTTCCGGCGGGCAGCCAGGGCGCGAGGCGGTCCGGGTCCTCGGCGTTGTCGTAGACCAGCAGCCAGCGCTCGTACGGCCGCCCCTCGTCGAGTGCCGCCAGCACCGCGCGGGCCGCCCGGCCCAGGTCCTCCCCGACGGGCACCCCGAGGGCGGCGGCGAGGTCGGCGAGCTGCTGCGGAACGTCGGCCGGCTCCTCGGCCCGGATCCACCAGGTCACGTCGTAGCCGGCGGCGAAGCGGTGCGCGTACTCGGTGGCCGTCTGCGACTTGCCGACCCCGCCCATGCCGTAGAGCACCTGGACCGGGGCCGGCCCGGTCCGCCCGGTGAAGCGGTCGCGCAGCCGGTCGAGCAGTGCGCTGCGGCCGGTGAACGCGGGATCGCGCGGTGGCAGCGCCTGCACCACCGGACGGACGTCGGGGAAGCGGGCGGGCGGCGCGGGCGCCTCCTCGGCCTCCACCCAGCGGCCCGCTCCGGGCGGCGGCCCGAGCAGTTCGAACAGCGCGGACTCCGCGGCTCCGGCCCGGAGGCCGGCCAGTTCGAGGACGGCCCGCCCGCCGAAGGGCTCCGGCAGCGGTTCGGCGGCCACCGACGCCACCGCGAGCGCGCCGTCCTCCCCCTCCCCGAACCGGCGCCACAGCTCCGCCGCCCGCGGCAGCGCCAGGTACTCGGGCGACAGCAGCGCCAGCATCCGGCCGTCCCCCTCCAGCGGCCCGTCGGCCTCCGGAAGCGCGCCGGAGGCGTCCGCCGGGACGGCCGCACCGTGCAGCGTGACCAGATAGCCGCACCCGGTCAGCACCGCGGCGGCCCACTCCGCCCACATCCGGTCCCCCGGGGCGTAACTCACGTACAGCTGACGGGACCTGGTCCTCCCCGGCCGCAGGTAGGCCGCGTAGAGCCGGCGACGGACCCGGTCCGGGACGGGCCGCAGCTCCCGCACCCGGTCGTCGGTGAGCCACCTCGCCAGCCGCTCGTACGCGCCGAGCAGACTCCGGTGCTGCCGGGGCCGGTCGGCGACGGTGGCGGGCACCTCCTCGTAGGCGTAGAAGGGCTTGTACGGCACCTCCACGTCGCGCCAGTACGCGTCCGCGCGTTCACTGCCGAGCCAGCGGCCCAGGTAGGGCGCGAACGCGTCCCGGACGAAGTCGCGCCCGGCCGCGAGCCCGGACCGTTCGGTCTCCTCGACCCGCATCGGCACCGGGAACACCCGGATGTCCCGCACGTCGGCGTCGACGATGGCGTGTGCGGCGTCGACTCCGCCGCGGATGCTCTGGGCGCTCAGGGTGAAGCAGTCGACCACGGTGTCGGGCAGCACGACGGTGCAGATCCCGGAGGTGTCGCTGACACCGGTCCTGCTGTCGATCAGTACGTAGTCGTACGTGGTGGTCCACTGTTCGCGCAGTGCGGCCAGGAACTCGGCCCCCCGGATGTCGCTCCGGGTGTAGAAGCTGCGCCAGTTGAAGCTGGTGACGGCTGCCGAGTAGGCGCCGTCCTGCCGCCCCGCGGGCATCAGGTCGAGGCGGCCGCCGGCCGGCAGGTCGAGGGCCAGGCCGCACAGGTGGGCGTCGAGCCGGCCGGGCGCGGAGAGCCACTCGCGCGGCCCGAGGCCCGGTGCCTCGGTGACACGCGGGAGGGCCTGGTCGACGTAGGCGCGGAGCAGGTCGATCAGACCGGGTGTCCCGCGCAGTTCGGGGTCGATCAGCAGCGGGTGGTAGTAGCGGTGCAGGCCGGGGGCTTCGAGGTCCCAGTCCACCACGAGGACGCGCAGGCCCTGACTGGCCAGGATCCAGCCGAGGTTGGCCAGGGCCATGGTCCGGCCGGTGCCGCCCTTGAAGGAGTAGAAGGTCACGATCGACCCGGTCACGGGCGGGGCGGCGAGCTCGACGGTCGTCGGCCAGGCCTGTTCGGCGTTCACGATTGCAGCTCTCCTCGGCTCGGCCGGTCGGCCACGGGCAACGGATGGAGGGCGGGCGTCCGCGTCTCGATCGCCGGCAGTCGCCGGGCCGCGGGCACCGGCCCGGCCGGAATGGCCAGGCCGGGCAGTTTCGGCGCATCCGGTTCCAGCCCGAACGAAGCCCGGACGGTGTGCGGGTCACCGCCGTTGTCCTCCTCGTCCAACAGGCGGTTCTGGGCGACCGTCACCGCCCGCAGGAGTTCGCTTTCGAAACGTTCCCGGGTCACCTTCACCCGGAAGAGTGGTTCCGGCCCGGACCGGTGCAACCAGTTGCGCGGGAACACCGTGCGCACCCCCTCCCAGAGCCGTGCGCGGGCCGGCCCGTCCGGCGGGTCGTCGGTCCCGACCGGCAGCAGGACCCCGGTCACCGGGTGGTTCTGGTCGTCGAACTCACGCAGGGCCTGCCGGTACGGTTCCTGCCCCGCCGACCACGGATCCACCAGCAGCACGCTGACCTGATTGCCCTCCCGGGCCCGGTCGAGCTCCCCGGCCAGGCCAGGGCCGATCTCGTCCATGGTCGTGATGTGCCCGGCCCGGGTGATCACCTGCTGGGCCCGGGCCACCAGCGAGGGCAGGGTCGGCGGGTGGTACGGCGCCCAGTCCCAGGGCTCCGGGCCGTACCATCCGCCGCCCGCGGGCTCCGCGGACGGACCGTCACCCCTCGTCGCTCGCCCGGCCGCGACGAACAGCCGGACCAGCCCGGGCCTGGCCGACAGCTGCTCCTCGACGGGCGCCCGGGACCAGCCGTCCACCCTGCCGAGGTCCAGCGACGGCAACTCGGCGAGGCACTGGGCGGCCGACTCCCGCACCCGCTCGGCGATCACCCGGACCACCCGGAGGTAGTCCGGCCCGCGCGGATCGGCGCGCAGCAGGGCCCGCAGCCCGTCCGCGGCGTAGGCCTCGCCGAGGTCGTGCTGGAGGTACTGGATCCGCAGCACCTCGGCCGGCAGTTCGGCGGACGGCGGCTCCCAGATCACCGGGATCAGGGCGGGCACCGATCTGCCGGTCAAGTCGCGGTGCCTGATCATCCGTTCGTTGAACGCCGCCCATTCCTTGCCGCAGTACGCGCTGGCGAAGTACGCGGGGCTGTACAACGCGACCAGGGTGCGGCAGGTGGCGACCGTTCCGGAGAGCTGCTTCTCCCAGTCGTCGCCGAGCCGCAGCCGTTCGGTGTCCCGGTAGCCGAGCACGTCCGGACCGGCCGCCGGCTCCAGGAGGGCCAGTTCGTCCCTGAGATCACTGAAGAACTGGTCCACGAAACTACCGCCGGCGAGCTGGTCCCGGTGCGCGTAGCTGAAGAAGAAGAACGGCCTCACTGCACCCCCGGCCACAACCCCTGATACGTCGATCTCGCCTACAGTACCGACGAGTTGACGGATTGTGCAGGGAGTCGGCCGAGGAACCCGCCCCGCCCCGCGCCGCGGCGGTCACGGGCAGAGGCGCTCCACCCGCCAGCCGCCGGGGGCCGTCGGGTCGGCGAGGTAGCGGAGGCGGTCGTGCAGCCGGTTCTCGCGGCCCTGCCAGAACTCGACCGCCTCCGGGACGACCCGGTAGCCGCCCCAGAACGGCGGGACGGGGACGCCCTCGCCCTCGGGGTAGCGGCGCTCCAGGTCGGCGTAGCGCTGTTCGAGGACGGCGCGGCTCTCGACCGGGCTGGACTGTTCGCTGGCCCAGGCGCCGAGTTGGGAGCCGTGCGGGCGGGTGCGGAAGTAGGCGGCGGTCTCGTCCCGGCCGACCTTCTCCACCGGGCCCTGGACGATCACCTGGCGGCCCAGCACGATCCACGGGAACAGCAGCGCGGCGTACGGGTTGGCGGCGAGCTCGGAGCCCTTGCGGGAGCCGTAGTTGGTGAAGAACACGAAGCCGCGGACGTCGAAGCCCTTGAGCAGGACGGTGCGCGAGCTGGGCCGGCCCCGCTCGTCGGCGGTGGAGAGCACCATGGCGTTGGGTTCCGCCACCCCGGCGTCGTCCGCCTCGTGGAACCAGCGGGCGAACTGCCCGACCGGCTCGGGCGCGAGCTGGTCCTCGGCCAGGCCCTCGTGGACGTAGTGCTTGCGCATCACGGTGGGGTCCGGACCGGGGCGGGGCTCGTCGGCCGGGGTCCGGGTGGCGGGGCTCAGGGGCGTCGACTGGGCGCGTTCCGGGGTCTGCACGCCAACATCATCCCGTACGACAAGCAACCGGCACCGCTACCTCCGGACAAACCCCGGTCGGAGATATGGTGACTCGCCACCGCTTGACTGCCCGCCGTACGGGGAATTGTCCGGAACTTGACGTTTGGTTCCGGGAGTCCCCCGGGCACGACCGACCCTCGACGGGGAAGTCAAGTGGTCCCACGGGAAACATCACCGCGGTGGTGTATGGCGCAATGCACCCCGTGCCTGTCACTCTGGCACCGAGTGCCAACCACGATTCGGTCACTGGAGCGCCGCCCCACCACGGCGGAGCGCCGATCGCAGAACTGAAGGAGCCGTCGCATGTCCGATTTCGTACCCGGGCTTGAGGGAGTCGTCGCGTTCGAGAGCGAGATCGCCGAACCCGACCGCGAGGGCGGCGCCCTGCGGTACCGCGGTGTCGACATCGACGACCTGGTCGGCCACGTCTCCTTCGGCCACGTCTGGGGCCTGCTGGTGGACGGCAAGTTCAACCCCGGCCTGCCCGCCGCCGAGCCCTTCCCGATCCCCGTGCACTCCGGTGACATCCGGGTCGACGTCCAGTCCGCGCTCGCCATGCTCGCCCCGGTCTGGGGCCTCAAGCCGCTCCTCGACATCTCCGCCGAGCGGGCCCGCGACGACCTGGCCCGGGCCGCCGTGATGGCGCTGTCCTACGTCGCCCAGTCCGCCCGCGGCCAGGGCCTGCCGATGGTCCCGCAGAGCGAGATCGACAAGGCCGAGACGGTCGTCGAGCGCTTCATGATCCGCTGGCGGGGCGAGCCGGACCCGAAGCACGTCAAGGCCGTCGACGCCTACTGGACCTCGGCCGCCGAGCACGGCATGAACGCCTCCACCTTCACCGCCCGGGTCATCGCCTCCACCGGCGCCGACGTCGCGGCCGCGCTCTCCGGCGCGGTCGGCGCGATGTCCGGCCCGCTGCACGGCGGCGCCCCGTCCCGCGTGCTCGGCATGATCGAGGAGATCGAGCGCACCGGCGACGCGACCGCCTGGGTCAAGAACGCGCTGGACAAGGGCGAGCGCCTGATGGGCTTCGGCCACCGCGTCTACCGCGCCGAGGACCCGCGCGCCCGCGTGCTGCGCCGCACCGCCAAGGAGCTCGGCGCGCCGCGCTTCGAGGTCGCCGAGGCGCTGGAGAAGGCCGCGCTGGAGGAGCTGCACAACCGCCGCCCCGACCGTGTGCTGGCCACCAACGTCGAGTTCTGGGCCGCGATCATGCTGGACTTCGCCGAGGTCCCCGCGCACATGTTCACCTCGATGTTCACCTGTGCGCGCACCGCCGGCTGGTCGGCGCACATCCTGGAGCAGAAGCGCACCGGTCGCCTCGTGCGCCCCTCCGCGCGCTACATCGGCCCCGGCCCGCGCCGCCCCGAGGAGATCGAGGGCTGGGACGCCATCGCGCACTGACCCCGCGCCGGCACACCCGAACAAACGCCTCTGACCAGCGGGTCCGGCTCCGTCCGGGCCCGCTGTCGGCGTCCCCCGAGCAACGGAGATCACAGTCTCAGCGGGCGGACGACCGTATCCCGGGCGAGTCCCGCGCCGGTAGGCTGCGCGCGTGGCTCAGATCCAGATCCCCGCTGACATCAAGCCCGCAGACGGCCGTTTCGGCTGCGGACCGTCCAAGGTGCGCCCCGAGGCCCTGAGTGCCCTCGCCGCCACCCAGACCTCCCTGCTCGGCACCTCGCACCGCCAGGCCCCGGTGAAGAACCTGGTCAAGCGCGTGCGCGAGGGCGTGAGCAGCCTGTTCTCGCTGCCGGAGGGCTACGAAGTCGTCCTCGGCAACGGCGGCTCCACCGCCTTCTGGGACATCGCCGCCTTCGGCCTGGTGCGGGAGAAGTCCCAGCACCTGGACTTCGGCGAGTTCTCCTCGAAGTTCGCCTCCTCGGTCAAGGCCGCCCCGTGGCTGGCCGAGCCGACGGTGATCAAGACCGCCCCGGGCACCCACCCGCTGCCGGTCGCCGAGGCCGGCGTGGACGTCTACGGCCTCACCCACAACGAGACCTCGACCGGCGTCGCGATGCCGATCCGGCGTCCGGCGGGCGCGGACGAGGGCTCGCTGGTGCTGGTGGACGCCACCTCGGGCGCCGGCGGCCTGCCGGTGGACATCACCGAGACCGACGTCTACTACTTCGCCCCGCAGAAGTCCTTCGCCTCCGAGGGCGGCCTGTGGCTGGCCACCTTCTCCCCGGCCGCCCTGGAGCGCGCCGCCGAGATCGCCGGCTCCGGCCGTTACATCCCGCCGTTCTTCTCGCTGCCGACGGCCATCGACAACTCGTCGAAGGACCAGACGTACAACACCCCGTCGCTCGCCACCCTCTTCCTGCTGGCCGACCAGCTGGAGTGGATCAACGGCAACGGCGGGCTGGACTGGGCCGTCGCCCGTACGGCTGATTCCTCGTCCCGGCTGTACGCCTGGGCCGAGAAGTCCTCCTTCGCGAACCCGTTCGTGGCGAACCCGGCCGAGCGCTCCCAGGTGGTCGGCACCATCGACTTCGACGAGTCGGTGGACGCCGCCGCGGTCGCGAAGGCACTGCGTGCCAACGGCATCGTGGACACCGAGCCGTACCGCAAGCTGGGCCGCAACCAGCTGCGCGTCGCGATGTTCCCGGCGATCGACCCGGCGGACGTCGAGGCGCTCACCCACTGCATCGACCACGTGGTCGAGCAGCTGGCCGGCTGAGCCGCCCCGAGGGACACGGCTGAGGGCCACCGCCTGCGGGCGGTGGCCCTCTCGCCTTTCCGGGGCCGTTCGGGCTGCTCGGACCGTTCAGTCCACTCGGGCCGTTCGGGCCCGGGCTACTTGCCGGACAACGAGCTGATCAGCACGACGACCAGCAGCAGCACCAGGGTGCCGGAGACGATGCGCATTCGAGTCTTGGGATCCACGGTCAACGAGCGTACCTCCGGCTCGCACCCGCGCGAATCCGAGGCCCTGTTCAGAGCTCACCCCTCGACCCCCTCAGCCCGAGTCGGCCAGCGCCCAGGAGCGCAGCGACTCGTAGTGGGCGAACCCCCCGGCCAGGTCGCTCCTCATCAGGTGCAGCCCGGCGGCCTCCCACTCCGGCCCCCGGTAGCCGGCCAGCGCCGCCGCCGGCCCCTCCAGCTCGGCCGCCGCGACCCGCTGGGCGGCCCGCCGGTGGCCGCGCGAGGAGCCGGCCCGGGCCAGGGTGAGGTGGGGGTGGAAGGCGAGGGCGTCGGCCTCCCCGGTGAACTCGGCGGTGGCCCCGGCCACGGCCTCCGCGAGCCCGCGCAGCGCCCGGGTCCGCCCCTCGACCCCGGCCCAGAGCACCCGGTCGCCGAACCGGCCGGCGCCGGCGATCCGCAGCGGGTGGGCCGGGTGCGCCCCGGCGACGGCCGCCAGGGCGGTCTCCAGCTCCGGCAGCCGCTCGGCCGGTACCTGGCCGAGGAAGGCCAGGGTCAGGTGCCAGCCCTCGACGGCGGTCCAGCGCAGCCGGTCCGCCCCGGGCAGCCCGTGCAGCGGCGCGACCGCGTCGGAGAGCCCCTGGAGTGCCTCGGCGGGCGGCAGGACCGCGACGAACAGTCTCATGATCCAAGCTTCCCTCGCCCGGCCGTTCGGTGTAGAACGGTTTTCCATGAAGATCCGCAACGGAGGGCCCGCGGACGTCCCCGACATCCTGTCCCTGCTCGACGGCGCCGTCTCCTGGCTGGCCGCCGGGGAACGCACCGGCCAGTGGGGCGACCGGCCGTTCAGCACCGACCAGGCCCGGGTCGACCAGGTCGCCTCGTACACCGGGGAGTCGTTCCTGGTCCGCATCGCGGTGGACGACGAGGGCCGCACGATCGGCTGCTGCGTGCTGGCCGAGCAGCGGGGCAAGTTCGTCCCGGTCTCGGAGGAGCCCGAGCTGTTCGTCCGCCTGCTGGTCACCGACCGCAGCCTCAAGGGCTCCGGCATCGGCGCGGCGCTGATCGCCGACGCGGTCGAGGAGACCCGCCGGCGCGGCCTCGACCTGCTGCGGGTGGACTGCTACGCGGGCGACGACCGCAAGCTGGTCGGCCAGTACCGGGCGCTCGGCTTCACCGAGACCGCGGGCTTCGAGGTCGAGCAGCCGACCGGCACCTGGCTCGGCCAGGTGCTGGAGATCCGGCTCTGAATCCGATCCTGACACAGCGTCAGGACGCCCGGGGGTCGAGCCCCGAGGCGTCCTGACGAGCCGTCAGCAGGCCGTGGCCAGCTCCGACGTGCGGGCCGGGACGTGCCGCGGCACGACGGCCACCACGCGCCCGCCGCGACCGGGGTGCAGGTCGAACCGCACCCGCAGGTCCGCGCTGCGGGCCAGTACCAGGCCGACCGCGCCGGCCGCCAGCGCGGACACCACGCCGCAGGCCAGCAGGCCCAGCCGGGGCCCGTACGAGGCGGTGACCCAGCCGACGACCGGGGCGCCGATCGGCGTGCCGCCGGTGAAGACCAGCACCAGCAGGCCCATCACCCGACCGCGCATCTCGGGGTCGGTGGACAGCTGCAGCATGGAGTTGACCGAGGTGTTGAAGCTCAGCCCGAACACCCCGATCAGCGTCAGCAGCAGCGCGAAGGTCCAGTAGTCGGGCGCGAGGGCCGCGACCACCTCCAGGACGCCGAAGGCCAGGGCCGCGCCGACCAGCCGGCGCAGCCGGGGCGCGCCGCGGCGGGCGGCGAGCAGCGCGCCGGCCAGCGAGCCGACGGCCATCATGGTGTTCAGCAGGCCGTACTGCCCGGCGCCGACCTTGAAGGTGTCGTGGGCGAATCCGGCGAGCAGCGTCGGGAAGTTGAACCCGAAGGTGCCGATGAAGCCGGCCAGCACCATCGGCCAGAGCAGCTCGGGCCGCTCCTTCACGTAGCGCAGGCCCTCGCGCAGCTGGCCCTTCTCGCGGGCGATCGGCTCGGTCGGGCGCAGTTCGGACTCGCGCATCGCGAGCAGTCCGCCGATCACGGCGGCGAAGGACAGCGCGTTGACGGCGAACGCCCAGCCGCTGCCGACCGCGGCGATCAGCAGGCCCGCGACGGCGGGGCCGACCAGCCGGGCGGTCTGGAAGTTGGCGGCGTTCAGGCTGACGGCGTTGGCCAGGTCCTTGGGGCCGACCATCTCGGACACGAAGGCCTGCCGGGTCGGGTTGTCGACCACGGTGACCAGGCCGAGCAGCAGGGCGAAGGCGTACACGTAGTACGGCGTCACCACGCCGCCGACGGTCAGCACGGCCAGGCCGGCGGCGAGCAGGCCCATCGCGCCCTGGGTGCAGATCAGCAGTCGGCGCTTGGGCATCCGGTCGGCGAGCACACCGCCGAACAGGCCGAGCAGCAGCATCGGCAGGAACTGCATGGCGGTGGTGATGCCGACCGCGAGCGGGCTGCCGGTGAGGCTCAGGACCAGCCAGTCCTGGGCGATCCGCTGCATCCAGGTGCCGGTGTTGGACACCACCTGGCCGGCGAAGTAGTAGCGGTAGTTGCGAACGCGCAGGGAGGAGAACATCCCCCCGGGCCTGGTGAAGCGGGCTCCTGTGGGAGATGCGGCCGGGTGGGTCCGGCGCTGAGCGGCGGGGTGCGCCGCGGTGCGTTCGTCGGGGTCGTCGTCGCCGCTGCCGGGCAGCCCGCTGGGGGCGGGGGCCTGGGCGTCGGCGGCCGCGGTGCGGTCCGCGGCGGGGTCGTTGGTCGGGTCGTCGGTACGGGCGGCGGCGCTGGCTGCGGCCGGCGGTGTCACGGTGGTCTCCCCTCGCGGCGCGACGGCCCTGGCGGGGGCCGTCGCGCTCCTGGTAACGGTGGTCGGTCCTGCGGTGATGCGGGCTCCTTCTCCTCCCGGCGGCCGGCCGGGGTCGGTGTGCCTCGATCTGTACGAGTTACAGGTGGGCGAGCTTGTAGAGCACGGGCGCGGCCTCCCTGAGGACGGCCCATTCCTCGTCGTCGAGCCCTTGGGCGAGCTCGGCGAGCCAGACGTTTCGGCGCCGACGACTCTCCGCGAGGATCGTCTCGGCCTGCTCGGTGCTGCTGACGACCACCTGGCGGCGGTCCTCGGGGTGCGGCTCGCGCCGCACCAGCCCCTTCTCCTCCAGCATCGCGACGATCCTGGTCATCGAAGGAGGCTGCACGTGCTCCTTCCGGGCGAGCTCACCCGGCGTCGCCTTCCCGCACCGGGCGAGGGTGCCCAGCACTCCCATCTCGGTGGGACTCAGCGACTCCTCCACCCGTTGGTGTTTGAGTCGTCGGGAGAGGCGCATCGTGGACGACCGCAGCTGTGAGATCGCTGCGAGGTCCGGCTCGGACATCTCGGGCATCTCTTTAGCTTACGTCATTACTCTCGCTAAAGAAAAACGGGTTCCCACCGCGCCGGAGGATCGGCCCGGTGCCATATTGGTGAGGGGTGATCGTTCCCGCCTCCCGGAAGGGCCGACCAGACATGTCCGACCTCGCCTCCGAGCAACCCGCGCAATCCGCACAGTCCGTGCGGCCGGCGCAGTCCGAGCGATCGGCGCAGTCCGTGCAGTCCGCGCCGGACGACTCCGGCTTCGCCCGGCTCGCCATGGTCACCATCGACTGCGCCGACCCGGTCGCGCTGGCCTCGTTCTACGGCGAGCTGCTGGGCTGGGAGACCCGTCACGTGGACGAGCGCTTCGCGATCCTGGACAACCCGGAGGGCGGCAGCCCGCTGGGCTTCGGCCGGGTGGCGGGCTACCGCCCGGAGCCGTGGACCGAGCCGGACGGCAGCAAGCACTTCCACCTCGACTTCTACGTGGACGACCTGGAGGAGTCCACCGCGAAGGCCCTCGCGCTCGGCGCGACCGAGCCGAGCTACCAGCACGGCCGCACGCTCAAGGTGCTGATCGACCCGGCCGGGCACCCGTTCGGGCTGGCCCCGCTGGAGTAACGCACCAAGCCGCCCGGAGGCCGTGCGCAGGCGGTGTCAGGGCTTGGTGCCGAGATCTTGCAGACCGCGTAAAGGTCCTTCCTGACCTGGGACTTCACGAAAAGCGCGAACCTTGTGCGACCACCGGGCAGTGGTTACTGTCCCGGGTTGTCAGGGGCATCACCACGCCAGGTCTCCCCTCGGCGGAGCCCCCTCCGTGCCCGTCTGCGCGCGCGTCCCACCCGTTCCCGGTCCCCCGTCGGCCGCCTCCGCCCGAACCCTGGCGCCCTCAACCCCTCGTCCAGGGAGCTCAATTGGGTGAGATCCATCATGCCGACCACGGCTGGGTGACACCGGCGGTCTCGTACTTCGTCGCCTGCCTCGGTGCCTTCGTCGCCCTGCGCAGCGCCCGCTGGGCACTGGTCTCGACGGGCCGCAGCCGCGCCGTCTGGCTGCTCTTCGCCTCGACCTCGCTCGGCGCCGGCATCTGGTCCATGCACTTCATCGCGATGCTCGGCTTCTCCGTCACCGGCGCCGAGATCACCTACCAGCCGGGGCTCACCGTGCTCAGCCTGCTGGTCGCGGTCGCGGTGGTCGGCATCGGGCTGTTCACCGTCGGGTACTGGCGGGGCCACCCCGTGCTGTCCCTGCTGGTCGGCGGACTGACCACCGGGCTCGGGGTCGCCGCGATGCACTACCTGGGCATGGCCGCGATGGTGCTGCCCGGCCGGCTCGGCTACGACCACGTCACCGTCGGGCTCTCGATCGGCATCGCGGTGTTCGCCGCCACGGCCGCGCTCTGGGCCGCGCTGAACATCCGCGGCACCCTCGCGGTGCTGGCGGCGGCGCCGGTGATGGGCGTGGCGGTCTGCGCGATGCACTACACCGGCATGGCGGCGCTCTCGGTCCGCCTCGACGCCTCGCACTCGACCCAGGGCGGGGTGATGGCACTGCAGTTCATCTTCCCGCTCGGGGTCGGGCTCGGCTGCTACGTGTTCTTCGGCTCGCTGGCCTTCGCCGTCTCCCCGAGCAAGCCCAGCATCCAGCCGCTGCTGGTCGGCCCGGCCGCCCCGCTGCCCCCGCGGACGCCCCGCGTCCCGCCGCAGCGGCAGCCGCTGAGCCGCACCGCCGGCAGCCGCCGCTGAGCGGCACCGCCGCCCGGCGCCGAGCCGGGCCGCCGCGCCGAGTCGCGGGCGGCCCCACGACGGACGTCCGGCCGGGTCCCCCACCCCGGCCGGGCGTCACCGCTTCACCGCCGCGCCGGCGGCCACCGCCCCACCGCCGCACCGGGGTTCAGGGCCGACCGAGCAGCCCCGTCAGGTGCTCCGGCGTGGCCGCCGGGCAGGCCTTGCGCACGAAGTCCCGCCGCAGCGCGTGGTACGGCTCGCCCGCCCGGTAGAAGTTGCCGTGCATCCGGCGCAGTTCCTCCGCCCGGTACGCGGCCAGCGGCTTCGCCTCCTCGTCCTCGGCGCGGCGGCGCTTCTTGTCCACCAGCCGCCCGGTGAGCTCCGGCGAGCCGGCCAGCCGGGCGGCCTCCCGGGCCGTCCAGCGGCGGAACTCCGCCGCGTCCCCGCCGGCCGTGCGGTCCACCAGGCCGATCCGGCGGGCGTGCGCGGCCCCGACCGGCAGCGCCTCGGTGGTGAGCCGCTCGGCCTGCTCGGCGCCGACCCGGGCGGGCAGGGTGTACGTCCAGTACTCGGAGCCGTACAGGCCCATCAGCCGGTAGTGCGGGTTGAGCACCGCCGACTCCCGGCACCACACCTCGTCGGCGGCCAGGGCCAGCATCAGTCCGCCGGCCGCCGCGTTGCCGGCCAGCGCGGCGACGGTCAGCTTGTCGTCGGTGGTCAGGACCGCCTCGACCAGGTCGTCCATCGCGTTGATGTTCTCCCAGGACTCCAGCGCCGGGAAGGCCGAGCCCTCGATGACGTTGAGGTGGATCCCGTTGGAGTAGAAGTCCCGGGGCGCGCCCAGCACCAGCACCGAGGTGGGCCGGTCGGCGGCCGCGCGGTAGGCGGCCAGCAGCCGGCGGCACTGCTCGGTGCCCATCGCCCCGCCGGCGTAGGCGAATTCGAGGAAGCCGACCTCGCCGTCCTCGTGGTAGCGCAGCTCCGACCAGGTGTCCCGGCGGGCGGCCTGCTCCGGGGTCACCGGCACCTCGCGGACCCGGTGCAGCTCGTCGGCGAGCACCGTGGCGGCGGGCAGCTTGAAGGTGACCGGCCCGCCCGGGGTGCGGCGCGGGCGCAGTTGGGGGATCCAGACCGCGCCGTCCACGGTGGCCCGGCAGATCGCGCCATCCCGGGTGGCGAGCACGGCGCCGGGCTCGGGGCCGCGCAGTTCGTCCTCGGGGTGGCCGCCGTGCAGGAAGAACTCCCGCCCGTACAGCTCGTCCAGCACGCCGGGCTGGGAGTCGGCGGCGCGCAGCTTGCGCAGCACGGTGGCGGTGTCGTCCTGCTGCCAGTCGATCCGACGCGTCTCCTGGCGCAGCAGGGGCCGCAGTTCGCCGCGTACGTCGGGGCGGGCGTAGTCGAGCGGTTCGGGGGTGAACAGCCCGCCCTCGTACCGCTGGACGGCCAGCAGGACGGCCTCGACGGCGGCGTCCGCGACCTCGCCCCGGTACAGCTCGCTCTTGCCGCGGTCGGGGACGGGGAACTCGACGCAGGCCCAGATGTCGCCGGCGTCCATCTCCTCGACGGCCTGCAGCACGGTGACGCCCCAGTGCCGGGCGGACCCGGTGATCGCCCAGTCGAGCGAGGAGGGGCCGCGGTCGCCCTTCGGGCCCGGGTGCACGATCAGGACCGTCCGGGTGGACCAGATGTCCGCCGGGACGGCCTTGGTGAGCATCGGGCAGACGATCAGCTCCGGGTCGACCCGGGCCACCGCCTCTCGCATCTGCTCGTCGCCGAGGGCGAGTTGGACGGCGACCTGGTGGCCGCGCTCGCGCAGCTCGGTGTGGACGCGCTGGGTCAGGCTGTTGAACGCGGTGGCGATCAGGAGAATGCGCACAGGGGGCCTCCGGGCAGGGACTGCGGGTCGCGCGGAGGCGATGAAACCACGGCATGGACACGTAATGGTCACGTTCCGTGCCTCGGCGCCCCACTCTCACCCTCCCCGCACACCTGTGCCCCCGGCGTGGCCCCGCTTCGCCGGATCTCCCCAGCCCCTCCCCGGAGTTGGACTGGCGCGCCGTCCGGCCGGAGCTACCGGGGGAAGGCCCGGCGGGCCCGCCAGGTGGTGTGCTCGCGGGAGACGGCGTCCTCGGCCTCGGCGGCCAGCCGGGCCCAGCGCTCCTCGGCGTCCGGCGTCTTGAGGTCGAGGTCGGAGAGCTGGTTGCCGACGTTCTCCAGCTCGCGCGCGGCCAGTTGGTAGGCGGCGGCCAGCGGGCGCAGCTGCTTGAGCTGGGTCCAGGCGATGATCGCGGCGGCCGCGGCCGAGCTGGCCCCGAAGATGTGCACCTCCAGGGCGCCGGTGGCCTGGGCGATCGCCGCGGCGGCACCGATGATGATCAGCGTCGCGATGCCGAGCCCCCAGGAGACCGCCTGGGACTCGCAGGACTCGGCCCGGGAGCGGTACCAGGTCCGCTGGCTCTCGACCCGGGTGCGCAGGTAGAGGGTGCGCCGGGCGGTGAGGCTGCCGGCCCGGGAGCGGCGCATCTCCTCGGTGATCTCCGGGACGCTGCCGGGCGGCACGATCTCCGGGTCCTCGAAGGCCCGCAGCACGTCCTCGACCTGGAGCAGGTAGCCGCGGTCGGCGTCCGGCGAGTCGGCCTCGCCGCCGAACGGCCGGGCCCGCACGCTGTACTTCCAGGCGAGCGTCTTGACCGACTCGGCCGCCGCCCGCGCCTCGTACCACCGGCCCTGCGGGTTGCCGCGGCGCAGCCGGGACCAGAAGTAGCCGGCGATCAGGAAGGCGGCCACCGAGAACAGTGGCTTGATATCGCCGTCGCCCTTGTGGTCCGGGCCCGGGAGCGAGCCGATCAGCGCGGCGACCACCAGCATGGCGATCAGTCCACGGTGCCAGCGGAGCGTCTCGCGCTGTCCGTCCAGCGAGGCCTTGTCCGCCCGCCAGAACAGTTCCGGCAGCAGTCGCGCCTCGACGCCCCCGGGCGGATCCTGTTGCACCATCGGTTGAGTCCCCTCCCCGTCTCCGTCCAGCCAGTATTCCCGCCGCCAACTGCCCTACACGGTCGCCTTTTTGACACCTTCCGACCGCCGGTGATTGCTACCCCCGGCCGGTAACCGGTAGAACCGGTTACATGCCGCTGCACTGGAAGCTCGTCATCGACTGCACCGACCCGCACCGCCAGGCCGCCTTCTGGGGCGCCGCCCTCGACTACACCGTCGAGGACCACACCGCCCTGATCGCCCGCCTGCTGGAGGCCGGCGCGATCACCCCGGACGCCCTCACCGAGGCCGACGGCCGCCCCGCCTGGCGCACCCTCGCCGCCGTCCGCCACCCGGACGACCCGTACGACCCCGCCTCGGACACCGGCCTCGGCCGCCGGATCCTGTTCCAGGCCGTCCCGGAGCCCAAGGAGGGCAAGAACCGCCTCCACCTCGACGTCCACCCCGGCCCGGGCGAACGCGCGGCCACCGTCACCCGCCTCGAAGCCCTCGGCGCCGCCGTCCTGCACGAGGTCGCCGAGCCCGGCGGCGCCTGGACGGTCATGCACGATCCGGAGGGCAACGAGTTCTGCGTGCACTGAGAAAGCCGTAGGGCCCTCCCCGCACGTGGCGGGGAGGGCCCTACGGGCCGGGCGGCCGTCAGAGCAGGCCGAAGGCCGGCATCAGGTAGTAGAAGGCGAAGACCGCCGCCACCGCGTAGAGCGGCACCGGGACGCTGCGGCCGCGGCCGGCGGCCAGGCGCAGCACGCAGAAGGCGATGAAGCCGAAGCCGATGCCGTTGGTGATGGAGTAGGTGAACGGCATCATCACGATGGTCAGGAAGGCCGGGATCGCGATGGTGTAGTCCGCCCAGTCGATCTCCTTGATCGAGTTGGCCAGGATCAGGAAGCCGACCGTGACCAGGGCCGGGGTGGCGGCCTGGGCGGGGACCATGGTGGCGAGCGGGGTGAGGAACAGCGCCACCACGAAGAGCAGGCCGGTGACGATCGAGGCGAAGCCGGTGCGGGCGCCCTCGCCGACGCCGGCCGTGGACTCGACGAAGCAGGTGTTGGCGGAGGCGGAGGTGGCGCCGCCGGCCGCGGTGGCGATGCCGTCGACCATCAGGATCTTGTTGATGCCCGGCAGGTCGCCCTTCTCGTCCAGCAGGTGGGCCTCGTCGGCGACGCCGAGGATGGTGCCCATCGCGTCGAAGAAGCAGGACATCAGCACGGTGAAGACGAACAGCACGCCGGTGAGCACGCCGACCTTCTCGAACCCGCCGAACAGGCTGACCTTGCCCACCAGCCCGAAGTCGGGGGCGGCCACCGGGTTGCCGGGCCAGGTGGGGACGGTGAGGCCCCACTTGAGCGCCGGCACGTCGGCGACCTTGTCGAGCACCAGGGCGAGCACGGTGGAGGCCGCGATGCTGATCAGGATGGCACCGGGCACCTTGCGGATGACCAGGACCAGGGTCAGCAGCAGGCCGAAGACGAAGACCAGCACGGGGAAGCCGAGCAGGTGGCCGTTGCCGCCGAGCTGCAGCGGGACGGTGGTGTGGGCGGCGTCCGGGATGCGGCTGACGAAGCCGGAGTCGACCAGGCCGACCAGGCTGATGAACAGGCCGATGCCGATCGCGATGGCCTTGCGCAGGCCGAGCGGCACGGCGTTCATGACCCGCTCGCGCAGGCCGGTGGCGACCAGCAGCATGATCGCGAAGCCGGCCAGCACCACCATGCCCATGGCGTCCGGCCAGGTCATCCTGGGCGCGAGCTGGAGCGCCACGATGGTGTTGACGCCGAGTCCGGCGGCCAGGCCGATCGGCACGTTGCCGATCACGCCCATCAGCAGGGTGGTGAGACCCGCGGTGAGGGCGGTGGCGGTGACCAGCTGGGCGCTGTCCAGGTGGGCCCCGGTCATGTCCGTGGCGCTGGCCAGGATGATCGGGTTCAGCACCAGGATGTACGCCATGGTGAAGAAGGTGGCGACACCGCCGCGGATCTCGCGCGGCAGGCTGGAGCCGCGCTCGCTGATCTTGAAGTAGCGGTCCAGGGCGCTGGTGGGGGGCGCGGGTTCCGCGGGTTCGGGCGACTCGGTGGTCGGCTGGACCACAGGCATGCGTGCGTCCTCTGTGGGGGAGCTGAGGAGGGGGGGAACGCCCGTGGCGACGGCGGCCGGGCGTGGACCCTCAAGTATGGTTTCCCGGTCGCACACGCGCTATCTTCGCGCGTAGAGCCCGCCCCTGGCCGACCTGGCGCACCGCCGCACCCCTCGGAGCCCCCACCGCCCCGGGAGCCCCCGCGCACCGTACGCTAGGCCCCATGCCCAAGACGCCGCTGCACCCCTCGCCCCCTCCGCTGGAGGCCAATGACGTCGCCATCGTCGGCGCGGGCACGGTGCTGTGGTTCGTCGCCTTCGTCGCCCTGCTCCCCTTCCAGGGCACCCTCTCCGACCACGGCCACGGCACCTGGCCGTGGATCTGCCTCTCCGGCGGCCTGCTCGGCCTGATCGGCCTCTGGTACTGCCGCGCCCGCCGGGACGCGATCGCCCGCAGCCGCGCCGCCGAGGCCGCCGCACCGCAGGCGGACGGCGGCGCCGGTGGCAGCACCGGGGACGGCACCGGCCCTGCCACCCAGTCGGACTGAATAGTCCTTTAGTAGCACGCACCGGACATAAGGCGCCCGTAGAGTCGGTGCCATGACGCAGCCTGCCCAGCCCGCGGAAGAGCAGCAGCCGACCGGCGGAGACCATCCCGACGGAGCGCACCCGCTCGGGCTGCTGCCCGGCCGGCGCGGCGGCCTGACGGCCGCCGAGGTGGCCGAACGGGTGGCGAACGGGCAGGTCAACGACGTCCCGGTACGGTCCAGCCGGTCGACCGAGGAGATCGTCCGGGCCAACGTCTTCACCCGCTTCAACGCCATCATCGGCATCATGTTCGGGATCATCCTGGTCGTCGGACCGATCCAGGACGGCCTGTTCGGGCTGGTCATCGTCGCCAACACGGCGATCGGCATCTTCCAGGAGCTGCGCGCCAAGAAGACCCTGGACAGCCTGGCCCTGATCGGCGAGGCCAGACCGCAGGTCCGCCGGGACGGCGCCGTCCAGCAGATCACCGTCTCCGGGATCGTCCTGGACGACACCGTGCTGCTCGGCATCGGCGACAAGGTGATCGTCGACGGCGAGGTGACCGAGGCGGACGGCCTGGAGATCGACGAGTCGCTGCTCACCGGCGAGCCCGACCCCGTCCTCAAGCAGCCCGGCGACCAGGTGATGTCCGGCAGCTTCGTGGTGGCCGGCGCGGGCGCGTTCACCGCCACCAGGGTCGGCCGGGAGGCCTACGCGGCCCAGCTGGCCGAGGAGGCCAGCAAGTTCACCCTGGTGAAGTCGGAGCTGCGCAGCGGCATCAACAGCATCCTGCGGTTCATCACCTACCTGCTGATCCCCACCGCGATCGGACTGATCATCAGCCAGCTGGCCGTGGAGGGCCGCGACTGGCGCGAGGCGGTGCGCCGGATGGTGGCGGGCATCGTGCCGATGGTCCCCGAGGGCCTGGTGCTGCTGACCTCGGTGGCCTTCGCGATCGGCGTGATCCGGCTGGGCCGCCAGCAGTGCCTGGTCCAGGAGCTCCCGGCGATCGAGGGCCTGGCCCGGGTGGACACCGTCTGCCTGGACAAGACCGGCACCCTCACCGAGGGCGGCATGGACGTCGTCGACCTGCGGCTGATCGCCGACGGCGGCTCCGCCCCGCCCGAGCGGGACACCGTCCGGCACGCGCTCGCCGTGATGGCCGGGGCCGACGCGCGCCCCAACCCGTCCATGCAGGCCGTGATCGACGCGTACGGGCGCGGCGACGGCGCCGGCCCGGGCGGCCACGGCTGGCGGGTGATCGAGGCGATGCCCTTCTCCTCGGCCCGCAAGTGGAGCGGCGTGCAGCTGCTGGAGCCCCAGGGCGGCGAGGCCAGCTGGCTGCTCGGCGCCCCGGACGTGCTGCTGCCCGCCGGGCACCCGGCGCTCGCCGAGGTGGACGAGCTGGGCGCCAAGGGCCTGCGGGTGCTGCTGCTGGGCCGCACGCCCGTCCCGCTGGACTCCCCCGACCCGGCCGCCGGGCTCACCCCGCTGGCCCTGGTGGTGCTCCAGCAGCGGCTGCGCGCGGACGCCGCCGAGACCCTGCGCTACTTCGAGGGCCAGAACGTCCGGGCCAAGGTGATCTCCGGCGACGCGGCGGTCTCGGTCGGCGCGGTGGCCGGCCACCTCGGGCTGCCCGGCGCGGACCGCCCGGTGGACGCCCGCACCCTGCCGAAGGACCCGGAGCAGCTCGCCGAGACCGCCGACCGGACCAGCGTCTTCGGCCGGGTCACCCCGCAGCAGAAGCGCGAGCTGGTCGGGGCGCTGCAGTCCCGCGGCCACACCGTGGCGATGACCGGCGACGGCGTCAACGACGTGCTGGCGCTCAAGGATGCCGACATCGGCGTGGCGATGGGCACCGGCTCGGACGCCACCAAGGCGGTCGCCCAGATCGTGCTGCTGAACGACTCCTTCGCGACCCTGCCCTCGGTGGTCGCCGAGGGCCGCCGGGTGATCGGCAACATCGAGCGGGTCGCGGGCCTGTTCCTGGTGAAGACGGTCTACTCGGTGCTGCTGGCGCTGCTGGTGATCTTCACCCACTCGCCGTACCCGTTCCTGCCCCGGCACTCCACCGTGCTGTCCACCCTCACCATCGGCGTGCCGGCCTTCTTCCTCGCCCTCGCCCCCAACAACGAGCGGGCCCGCACCGGCTTCGTGAAGCGGGTGCTGCGGCTGGCGATCCCGGGCGGCGCGATCGCCGGCACCGGCACCTTCGTCGCCTACGCGCTGGCCCGCTCCGACCACGCCACCGACCTCAGGGCCGACACCAGCGTGGCCACCCTGACGCTCTTCCTGATCGCCATCTGGGTGCTCGCCATCGTCGCCCGCCCGTACAACTGGTGGCGCCTGCTGCTGATCGGCACCATGGGCCTCGCCTTCGCGCTGGTGCTGCTGGTGCCGTTCCTGTCGAACTTCTTCGAGCTCTCCCTGGTCGGGCAGCGCGACCCGTGGACGGGCGTGGCCATCGCGGTGGTCTGCGGCATCGTCCTGGAGTGCGCCTGGGCCTGGATGAAGCGCCGCGGCATGGAGTGACCGGCCCGCCCCGCCCCCGTCGGCACCCTTAGCATTTCCCCGAGAGGGGGTGCCCGATGGCACGCAGGGGCGGGGATCTGGAGGCGTTCATCGCCTTCCTGGGCGGGCTGCTGGCCGCCGGGCTGGCGGCGCTGGCGATGGCGGGCGTCGGCCTGACGGTCCGGCCGACGCCCGCGGTGAAGACGGCGGCGGTGGTGACGCTCGGCGCGGTCTGGCTGACCGTCACCACCACCGTCTACCTGCGGCTCAGGCCGCGCGACCGCTGAACTCAGCCCTCGAAGTCCCGGGCCGCGGACAGCTCGTACGCCCGGTCCGGCTCGCTGAGCGCGGCCAGCACCTCGAAGCGCCGGTGCCACTGGCCGACCGACCAGGCGAGCCCGGCCGCCAGGCCCTCCGGGGTGGCGGCGTGCAGCAGCCCGGGCACCGGCGGGACCTCGAACTCGTCGTCCTCGTCGCCGGCTTCGGCCAGCTCCGGGTCGTACGGCGGCTCCGGGGCGTCCGCCGCGTGGTCCCAGCGCCAGTCGACGGAGGCCTCGCCGCCGTCCGGGCCGACCACCAGCAGCTCCTCGTGCTCCTCGTAGGCGACCGGGCAGCCGGGCAGCAGCTCCCGCACCACGGCGGGGACCCGGTGCAGCACGCCCTCGGAGAGCACCCGCCCGCCGGCCACCTCGCTGGCCAGCGACACGTGCAGCCGCTCGGCGAGGTCCGCGGCGAGCGCCGGGGCGACCGGCAGCAGCGGGTACGGGTGCAGGAGTTGGACCAGGTCGGGGGCGTCCGCGACGACCGCCTCGGTGGCGTCCACCACCACCGTGTGGTCCGGGCGGCGCCCGGTGGCCGGGTCCAGCGGCGGCAACGCCCGTACCACGTCGAGCGGTTCGATCCGGTCCCGGTCGACCCGGGCCAACGCGCTGTGGATGCCGTGCAGTTGGCGGTGGCCGACCTCGGCGGCCGGGTCGGTGAGCCGGTCCAGCGCCTCGTCCGGGCCGTGCGGCTCGGCGAGCAGCGCGGCCAGCGTGGTGCGCACCCCGAGCGCGTGCAGGAACTGGTCGTCCAGGGTGGTGCGGGCCTCGTCGTACAGGCCGCGCAGCAGCGGGTCGGCCCCGGCGGCGCGCAGCCCGGCGGGCTCGCGGCCGCCCAGCACCGGGTGGTCGCGCAGCCACCACGCGGTGTACGGCGGGAGGTCGGCGTAGCTGCCGTCGGGCAGCAGGGTGCGCACCGGGTTGACCACGGCCTCCCGGTACGGCGGGCGGGCGAGCGCGGCGAGCGCCTCGGGCCAGGCGTCGTCGTCCACCAGGTCGAGGTCGCGCACGGCCAGCAGTTCGGCGGCCACCGGCGGGACCCCGAGCACCTCGTCGGCGTTCAGCGCCTCCAGGGCGTCCTCGGCCCACTCGGCGAGCCCGTCGGGGGCCTCGTCCAGCAGCCCGGTGGGGTGCCCGCCGGCCGCCCGGTCGGCGGGCGCGGTCGGGTCGAGCCGCTCCAGGTCGTCCGGGTCGAGCACCACGTCCTCGGCGCGCACCAGCACGAAGTCGGCCAGCACCCCGACGGCGGCCAGCACCTCGGGGCCCCAGCGCTCCAGCAGCTCGTCGTCCACCCAGCCGGCGTCCTCCTCGCGGGCGAGCGCCGCGAACGGGCTGTCGGGCAGCACCAGTTCGCCCGCCCGGGCGGGCTCGCCCTCGTCGTCCAGCAGCGCCAGCCGGGCCAGCCAGGGGTGCTCGCCGACGGCCGGGGCGGCGGCCTTCACCAGGGCCAGGACGGCGTCGGCCAGCTCCAGCGCGGCGTCCAGGTCGTCGTCGGCCAGCTCGTAGGAGCGGGCGACGGCGGCCCGCACCTCGGGGGTGTCCAGCACCCCGGCCGGGGTGGCGGTGCCGGCGCCCAGCTTGGCCAGCAGCGGGTGGGCGGCCTCGGGGTGGGCCAGCCGCAGGTCGAGCGCGGCGAGTGCCCCGGCCAGCGACTCGGGGTAGCCGGGGAAGGCCGCCCAGTCGGCGTCCTCGGAGGGCAGCAGGACCCGCCGGGGCCCGGTGACGGTCCGTCCGTCGGCGAGCGGCACGGGCAGCGCGCCGAGCGCCTCCGGGTCGGCCGCGCCGAGCGCCGCGTACAGGTTGCGCCACCAGGCCGGGTCGCGGTCCAGCCCGCCGAGCTGGTCGACCACGTCGGCCAGCGGCACCCGGCGCACGTTCAGCACCCGCAGCTCGGTGCGGCGCTCCAGTCCGGCCGGCAGCAGGCCGGGGAAGATCGGCGCGAGCGCCTCCACCACCGAGCCGTCCGCGCCCTCCAGCAGCGTGGCGTCGCGCGGCCGCAGCGCGGGCGTGCCCTCCTCGACGCCGCCGGGGTGCGGCAGGAACGGCGTGCCGGGCAGCCGGGAGAGCACCGCCGCGCGCAGCGCGTTGTCCAGCGCGCCCTGCCCGAGCGGCCCGGGGACGAGGCCGAGCGAGCCGAGGTCGGCGCCGCGGGCGCGCAGCAGGTCGGTGTAGCTGTCGGCGGCGCGCTCGGTGAGGAAGTCGGTGAGCGCGCCGGGGGCGATGTGCCGGCGGGTGGAGTCCAGCGGGTAGGAGGCGATCAGCAGCGCGGGCAGGCCGATCGGCTCGTCGCTGGGGGTGGGCGCGTGCAGCACCGGCGCGATGGCGGGCCGCTGCGGAGTGCCGTCCTCCTCGACCGGGACGGCCCAGGTCACCGTCCAGTACGGGCGGGCGCGCTCCTCGGTGGGCCGGTCGGTGAGCAGTTCGGCGGCCAGCCGGCCGGTGGCGCCGGCGGTCTGCCAGAGGGTGCGCCGCAGCCGGCCGCCCCCGTCGTCGGTGACGGTCACCTCGGTGACGCCGTCCGGGCGGGGCTCGGCGGCGCTGCGGGTGAGCGTGCGGGTGCCCTCCGGAGTCTCCACCACGACCTCGGACAGGCCGGGCAGGGTGAGCAGCAGGGCGTCGTCGACGGCGGTCAGCAGACGGCGGGTCAGGTCTTCGGCGGCGGCGTCGCGCAGCGGCAGCACCACCACGGTGTCGTAGCCGTCCGGGGCCGGGCCCTCGGCGGCGAAGGGCAGCCGCAGCAGCGGCACGTGGCCGTCCCGGCGGCGCAGTTCGTCGGCCAGCGCGGGCTGCGCCTCGGCGAGCGAGCGGGCCTCGCCCAGCGACCAGCGCACCCCGCCGGCAGCACCGAGCACGGCGGGCTCGTCGGTGACGGCGAGGACGGCGGCGAAGCCGACCCCGAACCGGCCGACGGCGGGCTCCTCGCCGCGCTTGGAGGAGGCGCGCAGGGTGGACAGCGACTCGACGGCCGCCGCGTCCAGCGGGGCGCCGGTGTTGGCGGCGGCGAGCACGCCGTCGGCCAGGGTCAGCCGCAGCCGCCCGGGGCCGCGCCCGGCCCGGACCGCGGCGTCGGCCGCGTTCTGCGCCAACTCGACCACCAGGCGGTCGCGGTAGCCGCCGAGCGCCAGCTCCTCCTCGGCGTTGGCGTCCTCCCGGAACCGGGCCGGGGAGGCGGCCCAGGCGTCCAGCACCCGCCGGCGCAGCGCGGCGCTCCCGAACGGGTCCGCGAGGTGCTCGTCCGTGCCGCTGCCGATGATCCGAGGTTCCACGGGACCTGCCACCTTCCGCCGCCCTGTACGTCGTAGGGCATTCTTCCCTGCCCCACCGACTGCTCCCGACCACCGCCCGGTCCGGGGGCGGCGCAGGGCCCGGCCGGGCGCGGGAATCCGCAGGCGGGGGCCGGTCGGCGGCGGACCGTCCGGCCGCACGGTCCGCCACTCCCGTCCCAGGGGGACCAGGAGCACCACGGGAGCCGGCGGAGGGCGGAGCGGGCCGGCGAAAGCGGAGAAAGGCCGAGGGGACCGGAGGGAGGCCGAGGGGGTCGGAGGGGGCGGAACCGCCGGGCCGGCACCCCACTGCCGGGGCCCGACGGCCCGCCCTGCTGCCGCCCGTGGGCTGGGGGGAGTCCCCACGGACGGCAGGCGGGCGGGGCCCCGCCACCGGCGGGCGCCCCTACCGGCAACAACGTCGCGGCCCGCCCCACCGGTTCAGTGGGACGGGCCGCGGACGGGGAACGTCAGGAGTGGCCGAGCTCCTCGGCCGGGGCGTCCGGCTCGACCGAGCCGGAGGTCCGGTCCGGGTGGAGCTGCAGCGGCTCGACCACCAGCTCGTCCAGGATCAGCTCGGACGGCGCCGGCGGGGCCGGGATGACGGCCGCCTCGGAGTGCCCGCCGCAGCCGTACGCGAAGGAGACGATCTGGCCGTCGGCCGGGCCGAACTCGTTGCCGCACACGCCGAAGGCCTGTCCGAGCGAGCCGCCGATCGTGATCAGGAAGCCGCAGCTGCCGCACGCCGCCGGGGCGGCCTGCGCCATCGGGGTCTGCGAGCCGTGGGCCTTCTCCCAGCGGTCGGCGGCCAGGTGCAGGCCGAGCCGGGAGAGGACCCTGCTGCGGCCCAGGCCGAGCTCCTCGGCGACGGCGTTGATCCGGGCGCGGGCCGGCGCGGGCTGGACGTGCGGGTCGCTGAGGACCACGTCCTCCTCCGCGGCCAGGGCGACGGCGGAGTTCGGCGCGGGCTCGTCCTCGCCGGTCCAGCCCGGCTCCAGCCGGGCGTCGTCGGCGCCGGTGGGCAGCAGGTCGCCGGGGCCCATGTCGCCCGGGCGCAGCCGCTCGCTCCACGGCACCCACTCCGGCGCGAGCACCGCGTCGGGGCCGGGCAGCAGCACGACCTCGTCCACGGTCACGTTCTTCGCGCGCGGGGCCCGGGCGACGGTGACCGCCCAGTGCCAGCCGCGGTAGGCCGCGTCCAGGCACTCGAAGCTGTGGGTGACGACGCGGTCGGCGTCCGCCTGCGCACCGAGGTGCGGGCCGACGGCCTCGGGCCCGACGGCCTCCTCGGCAGCCTGGCGGGCGAGTTCGACGGCGTCGGCACAGAGCCGGTCGGGGGTACGGCTTCGCATCGCAGCACTCACGGCGTCGATTCTCTCCCAGTTCTTCTGTCGCCCACGGCGTGTTGCCTTCTCCGTCGCGGCTCGGTAGTCCCGCGTCCATTCTGCGCGACCTGGGGCCGCCACGGGTACCGACCGCGCCGCCCGTCCGGCCTGCCGGCGCCCCGGCGCCCACGCGGGCGGACCTTGGGGCAGGCTACCCGCCGGTCGGCGCCCCGGCACAGTCCGGGGCGGAGCCGAGCCTTCCGGAGGCCGCGCCGAGCGGAGCCGAATCCCGCGTCACCCCGGCGAATCTGGGGCAGGATGGGCTTGTGGCGGACGAAAACCCGTCGCAGCACGCACTGCGCCCCTCGCAGGCCGGCAGCCCCGACGAGACGCAGGCCGCGCCGCGACAACAGTCTCCCCTCCCCGATGCGGGCGAACCGCGGCCGGTGGCGGGCGGCGGGCCGTCCGCAGCCGACCGGGTCGACCTGGAGAAGCCCGACCGCCCCGTCACGGAAGCCGTCACAGGAGCCGTCACGGAAGCCGTCACGGGCGCCGACGAGGAAACCGTCACGGAAGCGGTCGCGGGAGCCGCCGAGGAAGCCGACGAGGACGCCCCCGAGCCCCACCGCCCCTTCCTGGTCCGCACCGCCTCCGCCGCCGGCCTGCGCACCGGCAAGCTGGTGCACGGCACCGGCCGCCGGATCCGCCGGGCCACCTCGGCCGAGGGCGCGGGCGAGTCCGGCCTGGCGAAGCTGATCGAGCTGCACGCGCTGAACTCCTTCGGCGACATGCTGATCACCATCGCGCTGGCCTCCACCATCTTCTTCTCCGTCCCCACCGGCGAGGCCCGCGGCCGGGTCGCGCTCTACCTGCTGATCACGATGGCCCCGTTCGCCCTGCTCGCCCCGGTGATCGGCCCGCTGCTGGACCGGCTGCCGCACGGCCGCCGGGCCGCCATGGCGATGTCGATGCTGGCCCGGGCCGTACTGGCCTGGACGATGGCCGGGGTGATCTCCGGCGGCGGCATCGCGCTCTACCCGGAGGCGCTGGGCGTGCTGGTGGCGTCCAAGGCGTACGGGGTGGTGCGCAGCGTGGTGGTGCCCCGGCTGCTGCCGAGCCGGCTGTCGCTGGTGAAGGCGAACTCCCGGGTCACCCTGGCCGGGCTGCTGGCCACCGGGGTGGCGGCCGCGGTGGGCGGGCTGCTGCACCTGATCGGGCCCGGCTGGCCGCTGCGCGGCGCCTTCCTGGTGTTCGTGATCGGCACCCTGATGGCCTTCCACCTGCCGCACGCGGTGGACTCGGCGAAGGGCGAGCAGCGGGCCGTGCTGCACGCCGAGGTGTCCGCCGAGGCCCCGGGCGGCGGCTCGCACCTGATCCACCACAAGCCCCCGAAGGTCAAGGCCTCGCTGCGCACCGTCGGCCCCTCGGTGGTGCTGGCGCTGCGGGCGATGGCGGGGATGCGCTGGCTGGTCGGCTTCCTGGTGTTCTTCCTGGCCTTCCTGCTGCGCACCGACCCGATCGGCGGCCTGCGGCCGACCCTGGCGCTGGGCCTGGTGGCGCTGGCCGCCGGGACGGGCAACGCGCTGGGCTCGGTGCTGGGCTCCTGGCTGCGCACCCGGGGCCCGGAGGCGACGGTCACCGCGATGCTGCTGCTGGCGACCTGTGTGACGGCGGCGGCGGCGCTCTGGTACGGCGTGGTGACGGTGGTTCTGGTCGCCGCGGTGTCCGGGATGGCGGCCTCGTTCGGCAAGCTGGCGCTGGACGCGCTGATCCAGCGGGACGTCCCGGAGGCGGTGCGGACCTCGGCGTTCGCCCGTTCGGAGACCCTGATGCAGATGTCCTGGGTGGTCGGCGGCGGGGTCGGGATCGTGCTGCCGCTGAACGGGGTGCTGGGCCTGTCGATCGCCGCCTCGGTGGTCGGCCTGGTGCTGCTGTGGACGGCCCGCTCGCTGCTGCGGCTGGGCCTGCGGCGGCACCCGGCCGCGCCCAGGGTGGCCTGAAACGGCCTGAACCGGTCGGTTTCCACGACGGGGCAACACGCGGTGGCCGACCCCCGCGTCGCGTGATCGCCCGGGCCCGGTAGATTCTGTCGCATGAGCCTCAATACCCGTGTCATCGCCGCCCTCGGCGCCGTCGTCGTGGTCGGCGCCGCCACGGTGGGCACCTCCGTCGCGATCGCCGCCGGGCAGACCGAGCACAACACCCACCGGGCCACCCTCCAGGTCGGCACCACGTCGACCGTCGCGGACCCGCTGTGCTGGAACGGCGGCAGCCCGCTGAGCGACGACCAGCAGGACCAGTGCCAGACCGCGGCCAAGCAGGCCCTGGCCAGCGGCGACCTCCCGCAGTCCGACGTGCGGGCGAGCGACCGGATCGGCGTCGGCGTCAGCCCGAACGTGGCCAAGACCGGCTGGTGGGCCTCCAGCAACGGTGGCGCCAGCAGCCAGGGCGGGCAGACCAGCCTGTTCTCCTACGCCCAGGGCCCGAGCTTCTCCGGCTCCCAGACCGCGGGCAAGGTGCTGAACTCCAGCGGCAAGACCGTGATCACCGTGGTCGAGATCGACAAGAAGTCGGAGAGCCCGATCGCGGTGTGGTACTTCCAGCTGAACACCAAGAACGACTGACGCTCCCCGCGATGACCGCACAGGTCTCCGAAGCGCACCCCGGGCAGCCGGGCCCCGAACGGGCCCGGCTGCTCGTGGTCGTCGCGGTGCCGGCCGAGGCCGAGGCGGTGCTGCGCGGCCTGCCCGGCGGCGCCGCCGACCTGCCGCTGCCCGGCGGCACCCTGCACCGCTGCGCGGGCGCGCCGGTGGACGTGCTGGCCGCGGGCGTCGGCCCGGCGGCAGCCGCGGCGGGCGCCGGCGCCGCGCTGGCGGCCGGCCCGTACGGCCTGGTCGCCTCCGCCGGGATCGCCGGCGGCTTCGCCCCGCACGCGCCGGTCGGCGCGACCGTGCTGGCGTCGGCGGTCGTGGCCGCCGACCTCGGCGCCGAGACCCCCGAGGGCTTCGCCGACGTCACCGAGCTGGGCTTCGGCACCACCCGGCACACCCCTCCCCCGGCCGTCGTCGCCCTGGCCGAACGGGCCCTGGCGGACCGCGACGTCCGGGCCGTGACCGGCCCGGTGCTGACCGTCTCCACGGTGACCGGCAGCACCGAGCGGGCCGCCGCGCTGGCCGCCCGTCACCCGGGGGCCGCGGCCGAGGCGATGGAGGGCTTCGGCGTGGCCGAGGCCGCCGCCCGGTTCGGCGTGCCGGCCTTCGAGCTGCGCACCGTGTCCAACCCGGTGGGCCCGCGCGACCGGGCCGCCTGGCGGATCGGCGAGGCGCTGGCCGCCCTGGAGCGGGCCTTCGCCGCGCTTCCCGTCCGAGAACTGATCGAGGAGGCCGGCCGTGGCTGAACGGCTGAGCATCGCGTACTCGCCCTGCCCGAACGACACCTTCGTGTTCCACGCCTGGGCGCACGGCGCCGTCCCCGGGGCGGACGCCCCCGAGGTGACCTTCGCCGACATCGACATCACCAACGGCCTGGCCGAGCGCGGCGAGCTGGACGTGTTGAAGATCAGCTACGGCGCGCTGCCGTGGGTCCTGGAGGAGTACGCCCTGCTGCCCTGCGGCGGAGCGCTGGGGCGCGGCTGCGGGCCGCTGGTGCTCACCCTGCCGGGCGTGGCCTCGCCCGCGGACCTGGCCGGGCGCACCGTCGCGGTGCCCTCCGAGCGCTCCACCGCCTACCTGCTGTTCCGGCTCTGGGCGGCGAAGGCGGTGCCGGGCGGCTTCGGCGAGATCGTCGTCCTGCCGTTCCACGAGATCATGCCCGCCGTCCGGGACGGCCGGGTGGACGCCGGCCTGGTGATCCACGAGGCCCGCTTCACGTACCAGCAGTACGGCCTGCACAGCCTGGCCGACATGGGCGAGGCCTGGGAGGCGGAGACCGGCCTGCCGATCCCGCTGGGGGCGATCGTGGCCCGGCGCTCGCTGGGCGCCGAGCGGCTGCGCGAGCTCGCCGCGACGATCCGCGCGTCCGTCCGGCAGGCCTGGGCGGATCCGGCCGCCAGCCGGGAGTACGTGCTGGCGCACGCCCAGGAGATGGACCCGGCCGTGGCCGACCAGCACATCGGGCTGTACGTCAACGAGTTCACCGCCGACCTCGGCGAGGAGGGCTACCAGGCCGTCCGCGCACTGCTCACCCGGGCCGCCGCGGAGGGGCTGGTGCCCCCGCTCGACCCGGGTGCGCTCGCGTTCTAGACCCCTCGGGGCCTCAGACGTCGAACTGGTCGGCCACCGCGCGCAGCAGGCCGGCCAGCTTCTGGCCGGTCGGCTTGGCCGGGTAGCGGCCGCGCTGGAGGCCGGGCAGCACCGCGTCCAGGGTGGTGATCAGGTCCTGGACGATCGGCGCCATGTCGTCGGCGCTGCGGCGCTGGGCGGCGGCCACCGACGGCAGCGCGTCCAGCAGCTGCACGGCCATCGCCTGGTCCCCGCGGTGCCCGGCGACCACGCCGAACTCGACCCGCTGGCCCGGCTTCAGCACGGTGACACCGGCGGGCAGCGCCTTGGTGTGGACGAAGACGTCGTCACCGTCGTCGCGCGACAGGAAGCCGAAGCCCTTCGTCTCGTTGAACCACTTGACCTGGCCGGTGGGCATCTCGAACAGTCCTCGAATGGGTGTGAGGGATCCCGGCCCTGGCCGGGAATCACTGGGTGGTGTGGGGAGAAAGACGGCCGACCTCGACTCGGAGCCCGTGGGCGCTCACGGCCGGCGCGTTGTCAGGAGCAGACTAATGGTCCGTCACTGCCTCGTCAGCGGTCCGCGATCGCTCCGCGTTCCGAGGGCCGGAGGGGCCGACGGGCGCGCGGGGATCTCGCGGTCACGGACGACCCGGTACTGGCACGGCCGGGGCGCGGTTCTGCGCAGTCCATCGGCTCACACCCCCGGGTCTGAGGACACGGGACGCACCTGTAGCGCCCCTCGGCACCCCCTGCATACCCTCGCCCAGCAGGGATCAAAACGCATCGCTGCCGGGAAACTGCGCAACGTGACCGAGCCGCTCCGGTGGGCCGCCGCGGGGGCGGTTCTGCCAGACTGGGGCGCGGACCGGGCCCCGGACGGGCGGCCCGGCGCGGCTCGGAGGAGTGAGCGGACGTGAGCAGCCAGAGCGCCGAACCCGGCGACGTGTACGTCAAGGCCGGGACGGTGGTCTTCGGCGTCGGCGCGCTCGCCACCCTGGTCACCTTCGTCCCGCTGTTCCTGCACCTGACGCCGCTGCCGACGGCCATGTACTGGCTGAGCATGCTGATGCCGGCCGGTTTCCTGTCCGCGCTGACCGGGCTGTTCCTGAACGCCCGGGCCCAGCGCGCCCGGATCGCGCCCCAGGAGTCCTAGCCCCGGGAGTCCTGGCCCCGGGAGTCCTGGTTCGGGCCGAGGTGCCGGTCGAGCCACTCCGGGAAGCCGGTGAGGTCGGTGAGCACCACGTCCGCCCCGGCCTCGCGCAGCCGGTCGGCGTCGTACGGGCCGGTGGCCACGGCGACCGCGACGGCGTCCGCGTGCCGGGCGCCGACGATGTCGCCGAGGTGGTCGCCGACGTAGATGCTCGCGCCGTGCGCGCGCAGCGCCTCGCCCTTGGTCTCCGCCCAGAGGTCGCCGACCAGGACGTCCGCGTCCAGTCCGGCGTGCTCCAGGTGGAGGCGGGCGTTCGGCTCGTACTTGCCGGTGATCACGGCGATCCGGCCGCCGTGGGCGCGGACCGCCTCGACGGCGGCGTGGGCGCCGGGCAGCGGCACGGTCGGGGCGAAGGCGTGCTCGCGGTACAGCTCGCGGTAGCGGGCGACGGCCCGCTCGGCCTCCTCGGCCGGGAACCAGTTGCGGATCTCGTCCAGCAGCGGCGGGCCGAGCCGGGTGACCACCAGGTCGGCGTCGACGGGGACGCCGGTCTCGGCGGAGAGCGCCCGGTAGGTGGCGTGGATGCCGGGCCGGGTGTCCAGCAGCGTCATGTCCAGGTCGAAGCCGACGGTGAGCGGGGCGGGCGGGGTCGCGGGCATGCCGCCAGGCTACCCAACGGGCCCGGGCCGGGACGAGGCGATTTGCCCCGCCTCCGAGGCGGAACTTAGGTTTACCTGAGTTTTCCGCGGAGAGGGCTCATGACCGACACCACCGCACCGACCGGCACCACCACCGCACCGCCGGGCAGACGGCGGACTCCCCGTCACCGAATACTGTGGCTCGCCGCCGCACTGGCCGTGCTGGCCGTCGCGGTGCTGCTGAGCCTGGCGGTCGGCAGCCGCACGGTGCCGCTGTCGGCGACCGTCGACGCGCTGCTGCACGGCGGCGGCTCCGCCGACGCCGTGGTGATCCGCGAGCTGCGGGTGCCCCGGACGGTGGTCGGGCTGGCCGTGGGCGCCGCGCTCGGGCTGGCCGGCGCGGTGATGCAGGGCCTGACCCGCAATCCGATCGCCGACCCCGGCATCCTCGGGGTCTCGCAGGGCGCGGCGGCGGGCGTGGTGGTCGCCATCTCGGGCTTCGGGGTCTCCACCCTCACCGGGTACGTCTGGTTCGGCTTCGCGGGCGCGGTGATCGCCACCGTGCTGGTGTACGGCCTGGCCGGGCGCGGCCGGGGCGGGGCGACGCCGATCAAGCTGGCACTGGCCGGCTCGGCGATGTCCGCGTTCATCGCCTCCTTGAACACCCTGGTGCTGACCACCGACGCGGCCACCATGGACCAGTTCCGGTTCTGGCACGTCGGCTCGCTCTCCGGCCGGACGGCGGACGTGGCCTGGCAGCTGCTGCCGTTCCTGGCCGTCGGCACCGTGCTGGTGGTGGCGGTGGCGCGCGGGCTGGACGCGCTGGCGCTCGGCGAGGACACCGCGAAGGGGCTGGGCGCGAAGACCGGCCTGGTCCGGGCGGTCGGCGCGCTGGGCGCCACCGTGCTGACCGGCTCGGCGGTCGCGGCGGCCGGCCCGATCGCCTTCATCGGCCTCGCCGTGCCGCACGCCGCCCGGGCGGTGGCCGGTGCCGACCACCGCTGGATCCTCGCCTTCTCGGCCGTCCTCGGCCCGGCCCTGCTGCTGCTCGCGGACACCCTCGGCCGGGTGCTGTTCCCGCCCTCGGAGGTCCCGGCGGGCGTGATGACGGCGCTGGTGGGGGTGCCGGTGCTGGTGGCCCTGGTGCGGCGGCGGAAGGTGGTGGCGGCGTGAGCGAGCGCAGCGAGGGAACCGTTGAGAGGCGCGCGTTGGGGCATGCCCCTGCCGAGCGCAGCGAGGTGGGCGCATGACGTCGGTTTCGCTCCGGGGCTACTCGGTGGTGCGGGCCGGGCGGGCCTCGTTCCTGCTGCACCGGCGGTCGGCGCTGGCCGCCGCCGGGCTGCTGGTCGTGCTGGCGGCGACGGTGGTGGCCTCGCTGTGCCTGGGTGAGTCGACCGTCTCGCCGGGCGAGGTGGTCAAGGTGGTGCTGGGGCAGCCGAGTCCGGACGAGCTGGTGGTCGGGGAGTTCCGGCTGCCGCGGGTGGTGGTGGGGCTGCTGGTCGGGGCGGCGCTCGGGCTGGCCGGGGCGCTGGTGCAGACGGTGGCCCGCAATCCGCTGGCCAGCCCGGACGTGGTGGGCGTGACCTGGGGCGCGACCGTCACCGTGGTCGGGCTGACGGCGTACGGGGTGGTCGGCTCGACCGGGCAGGCGCCGTACGCGGCGGTCGGCGGCGGGCTGGCGGCCGGGCTGCTGGTGTACGCGCTGGCCTGGCGGCGGGGGCTGCACGCCCAGCGCTTCGTGCTGATCGGGATCGGGATCAGCGTGGCGCTGTCCTCGCTGACCTCCGTCTTCCTGACCAAGGGCGACGGCTTCCAGGCGCAGGCCGCGAAGGTGTGGATGACGGGCAGCCTGAACGGCACCGGCTTCGACCAGGCCGGATGGCTGGCCTGGGTGCTGCTGGCGGCCCTGCCGGTGGCGCTGTGGGCGGCGCGGGCGCAGCGGTCGATCTCCTTCGACGACGCGACGGCCGTGGGCCTCGGGCTGCGGCTGGACCGGATCCGGCTGGGCATGGCGCTGCTGGGCATCGTGCTGGCCTCCTGCGCGGCGGGCGCCGCCGGGCCGGTGGACTTCGTGGCGCTGATGGCCCCGCAGATCGCGCTGCGGCTGGCCCGCTCGGCGCAGGTGCCGCTGCTGTGCTCGGCGCTGACCGGGGCGCTGGTGGTGGTCCTGGCGGACCTGATCGCCCGGCGGCTGCTCGCCCCGACCGAGCTGCCGGTGGGCGTGGTGACCGGCATGGTCGGCGCGCCGTACCTGATGTGGCTGTTGATCCGATCCCGCCGTGGAGGTTCCCGATGACCGCGAGCACGCACCGTACGACGGCGGGCCCGCACCGCCTGGAGGCCCGGGGCCTCACCCTGGCCTACGAGGCGCGCACGGTCGTCGAGGGCCTGGACGTCGGCATCCCGGACGGGCGGGTGACGGTGATCGTCGGCCCGAACGCCTGCGGCAAGTCGACGCTGCTGCGGGCGCTGGGCCGGCTGTTGAAGCCGGTGCGCGGCGCGGTGCTGCTCGACGGCGAGGAGCTGGCCCGGATCCCGACCAAGCGGATCGCCCAGCGGCTCGGCCTGCTGCCGCAGTCGCCGACCGCGCCGGAGGGCATCTCGGTGGCGGACCTGGTCTCGCGCGGCCGCCAGCCGCACCAGAGCTGGTGGCAGCAGTGGTCGGCGGAGGACGAGGCGGCCGTCGCCGAGGCGCTGGAGCGCACCTCGACGGCGGAGCTGGCCGAGCGCAGCATGGACGAGCTGTCGGGCGGGCAGCGCCAGCGGGCCTGGATCGCGATGGCGCTCGCCCAGGGCACCGACGTGCTGCTGCTGGACGAGCCGACCACCTACCTGGACATCGCGCACCAGGTGGAGGTGCTGGACCTGGTGCGCCGGCTGAACGTCGAGCGCGGCCGGACGGTCGTCGCCGTGCTGCACGACCTCAACCAGGCGGCCCGGTACGCGGACCACCTGGTGGCGATGCGGGACGGCCGGGTGGTCGCCGAGGGCCCCCCGGGCGAGGTGGTGACGGCGGAGCTGGTGCGCGAGGTGTTCGGGCTGGACTCGGTGGTGGTGCCCGACCCGGTGACGGGCACTCCGCTGGTCGTGCCGGGGGCGCCGTGGACGGTGGCGGCGGAAACCGCCGGTGCCGTGGACGCTTAACGACCTTTTAGCCACCATTTCGGACATAATCGACGGGCCCACCGCAGCCTCACCGCCCGAGGACCCGCCGATGCCCCGGATCTCCCGCCGTACGTTCCTCGCCGGGCTCGGCGGACTCGGCGGGGCCGCCGCGCTCACGGCGTGCAGCGGCTCCGGGGGCTCGCAGCCGCCGGCCGCGGACTTCGAGGCGAGCGGCACGCCCTCCCCCACCCCGCCGCCCCCGGTGACGGTGAACGCCGCGACCGGGCCGGTGCAGGTGCCGGGCGAGCCGCTGCGGGTGGTCGTGCTGGACACCGACGTGCTCGACTCCGTGCTGACCCTGGGCATCACCCCGGTCGGGGCCGCGCTCCCGGCCGCCGACACCGGCTTCCCCGCCTACTGGCCGGCCTCCCGCACGGCGGGCGTCCGGCTGGTCGGCCCGGCCGGCGCGCCCGACCTCGCCGCCCTCCGGGCGCTGCGGCCGGACCTGATCCTCTCCAACCAGACCCGCGACGGCGACCGGTACGAGCAGCTGCGGGCGATCGCCCCGACCGTGCTCACCCAGACCACCGGGGCGCCCTGGAAGGCGAACTTCCAGCTGCACGCCCAGGCGTTGAGCCGGGTGGCGGCCGGGGCGGCCTTCGTCGCCTCGTACCAGAAGCACGCCGGGCAGGTGGCGGGGGCGCTGGCGGCGGCGAAGCTGTCCGGGCGCAAGGTGAGCCTGGTGCGGTTCACGGAGGGCGGCGGGATCCGGCTGTTCGGGCGGCAGAGCTTCCCCGGCAGCGTGCTGGCCGACGCCGAGGTGGGGCGGCCGGACGCGCAGAACGTCGACCAGTCCGACTTCGAGATCCCGCTCGACCAGATCGGCAGGGCGGACGGCGACCTGCTGCTGTACGCGACCTACGGCGATCCGGAGAAGGCCGGCGAGGAGGCGGCGCTGGCGAGCCCGGGCTGGCAGGGCCTCGGGGCGGTCAAGGCGCACCGGGCGTTCCCGGTGGACGACCAGCTGTGGTTCCAGGGGATCGGGTACACCGGGGCGAACTTCGTACTGGACGAGCTTCAGCGCTTCCTCGGGGCGTAGCCGGGGCCGGGGCCGGGATTGGGGCCGGGCCACGGGCGGGCCTCGTCCGCCCACTGACGATTAGTCGACATCGTCGGGTTGTGCAGCCGACCGTCGCTTCCGCCACAATGGCGCCGCCCATGCACACCGTTTCGTCCGGGGGACACCACCATGTCAACTGCGGTAGCTCCGACCGCTCCTGCCCGCAAGGGCAAGGCCGCCGCGCTCGGCTGGCTGATCAGCATCGCCTTCAACGTGGTCGCGCCGATCATGATCTACAACCAGCTGCACGACCACGGCTACAACGAGTCCACCGCCATCCTGCTCTCCGGCCTCGGCCCGGTGCTCGACACGGTGATCTACCTCGCCTGGCACCGCCGGATCGACGAGTTCGCCGTCGTCTCGCTGGTCTTCGTCGCCCTGACGCTGGTGGTCTCGCTGGTCGGCCCGACCGACCCGAAGATGCTGCTGGCCAAGGACTCCTTCGTCTCGGGCCTGCTCGGCGTGCTCTACCTCGCCTCGCTGGCCGCGCCCAAGCCGATCATGTTCTACTTCGGCCGCAAGTTCGCCACCGACGGCACCCCGGAGATGGTCTCCTGGTGGAACTCGATGTGGCAGTACCCGGGCTTCCGGCTGGTGCAGCGCAACCTGACCGTCGTCTGGGGCACCGCGTTCATCCTGGAGGCCGCGCTGCGGATCGTGTTCGTCTACACGCTCTCGCACGGCACGGTGGTCACCATCAACAGCGTCCTTCCGTTCGCGGTGCTCGGCGGGCTGATCTACTTCACCATCACCTACGCCAAGCGGGCCGGCGCCCGTGGCCGGGCCGCCGCCGAGGCGGCCGCGGCGGCGACGGCGGCCGCCTGAGTCGCCTGATGTTCAGCCCGAACCCGCGTAGCGGGCCGGGGAGGTGCCGACCGCCGCGGTGAAGTCCCGGGTGAGATGGGCCTGGTCGGCGTAGCCGAGTTCGACGGCGAGCGCCGCCAGGTCCAACGCCCCTTCCGCCGCGGCCCGTTCGGCGGCCTCGTGGAGCCGGGCGCGGCGCAGCACCCACTTCGGGGAGGCGCCGATGTACTCGGCGAACAGCCGCTGGAGACGGCGGACGCTCAGGCCCAGCTCGCGGGCCAGGTCGTCCACCCGGCGCAGGTCCGGGGAGCCGGTGATCCGCTCCACCATCGCGGCGACCTCCTCGGCCACCGGGTCGGGCGCGGGCAGGCGCGGCAGCAGGAAGGCGTCGGCCCGCGCGGCGCCCGGCCCGTCCAGGACCAGGGCGTTGGCCTCGTCCGCCCCCGGCCCGAAGTAGTCGGCGGCGGGGACGGACCGGTCGGCGAGGGCGCTCACCGCGTGCCCCGCGAAGGGCCGGAAGGCGCCGGGCCGGAACTTCACGCCCAGCACGTGCCCGGTGCCTTCGAGGCGGCGGACGAAGAGCGAGCGGTCCACCCCGTAGACGCGGGCCCGCGGGGCCTCGAAGACCAGGTGGACGTTCGGGTGGGCGAGCACCTTCTGCTCGTACGGCGGCCGGCCGGCCAGGTCCCAGCGGACCACCCAGTAGAACTCCACGAAGCGCGCCACGGCGGGCGCGGGGGCGAGCCGTTCGACGCTGATCAGCTCGGCGGCCCGGGCCGGGTGGAGCACGCCGCGCCCGAGGTCGGGAGGGTCGGGGGCAACCATGGGGCCAGGCTAGTCGTCGCGTTTCTTCAAGACCGGGCGGCGCCCCCCGGCGCACGATCGGGGCATGAACGCCCACCCCCTGCACCCTTTCCTGGCCCGTGCCGCCGCCGTCGCCTCCGAGGTCGCCGCCGGCGTCCCGGCCGGGGCCTCGATGGACGCGCCGACGCCCTGCGGGGAGTTCGACACCCGGACGCTGATCAACCACTGGGTGCTGTACACCTCGCACGGCCTGGAGCACCGGGCCCGGCGCCTCGAACTGCCCGCGGCACTGGTCGAGCGGGACTTCACGGCGGATCCGGACTGGCGCGCCGGGTACGCGGCCCAGCTGGAGCGGGCGGTGGCGGCCTGGGCCGACCCGGCGGCCTGGGAGGGGGACGTCGACCTCGGCGGCTCGCCGTTCCCGGCGGTGGGGATCGCCCGGATGCTGGTCCTGGAGCTGCTGCTGCACGGCTGGGACGTGGCGCGGGCCGTCGGCGGCGCGATCGAGGTGGACGAGGAACTGGCCCTGCTGGTGGGCGGGATCGTCGCGGAGAACGCCGAACTGTTCCGGCAGTACGGCGGGTTCGCGGAGCCGGTGGCAGTGCCCGAGGACGCCTCGGCGTGGGAGCGCGCGTTGGCGGCCTCGGGGCGTGACCCGCGGTGGACGGGCTGACGAGCGATGGAAGGGGCCGGCCGGCCCGTTCAGCTCATGAGGTCGGGGGCGAAGTAGTCCCGGAGGCGGGCGATCCTGCCGTCCCGGACGCGGACGATCTGCACCAGGGAGACGGCCCTGTCCTCCTCGCCCTCGTCCCCGTCGAAGACCGTGTCGATCTCGGCGATGAACACGTCCGGGTCGGCGGTGGTGTGCAGCACGTACGCGGACTTCTCGACGTTCGGCGGGCGGTCGGCCTTCGCCTCGCTCCGTGCGTAGTACGCGGCCATGACGGTGCGGATCTCCTCGCGACCCACCAGCCGCCGGGGGAAGGCGGCGCCGGCGGGCATCAGCGGTGCCTCCAGGATGCCGTCCTCGGTGAAGCACTCGGCGAGGGCGTCGGCGTTGCGGGTCATCGCACCGGCGTAGACGTAGCTCTGGAAGATCTCCTGCGGCGTGCGGGACACGGCGGCCTCCTCGGGCTCGGGCTCGGAGTTCCACTCCATCACATCGCTTGTCAGGAATGGCAGTTCAGTCGGTCCGCATCGCCGCCGTGAGCTTGTCGTGGAGGAGGCGCACGGCCGGGGAGTGCTGGTCGCGGCGGGCGACCAGGCCGAGGCGGGCGTTCGCGGCGGCGTCCGTCAGCGGGACGGCCCGCAGGCCGACGCCCTCCACGGCGGAGGCGCTGAGCACGGCCACCCCGGCGCCGCGCTCGGCCAGGCGGAGCACCGCCGCCGGGGAGCTGGCCTCGATGTCCACGCGCGGGTCGAGGCCGAGCTGGGCGCAGGAGCGGTCGTAGGCGGCGCGGAGCCCGGTGCCCGGGGAGAGGCAGAGGATCTTCTCGCCGCGCAGGTCGGCGAGGGTCAGCCCCGGACGGTCGAGGGGGTGGCCGACGGGAACGACGGCGGCGATCGGGTCGTCGACCACCACCCCGACCTCCAGGCCGGGGGCCACCTCGCCCGCGTAGCCGATCAGGGCCAGGTCGAGGGCGCCCGCCAGGACCTGGGACTGGAGCAGGTCGGAGTGCCCCTCGTGGAGGCTCAGCTCGATACCGGGGTGGGTGCGGCCGAGGTCGGCCACGGTGTCCAGGAACGGCGGGATCGAGCAGCCCATGATCATGCCGAGCCGGACCCGGCCGCGTACGGCGTCGGCGAACTCGGCGGCGGTGTGCTGGATGGCGTCCAGGGTGGCCAGCGCGTTCTTGGCGAGCGGGAGGATGGCCTCGCCGACCGGGGTGAGGTGGACCCGGCGGCCGCTGCGGTCGAGCAGGGTCTGACCCAACTCCTTCTCCAGCTTGGCCACTTGGGTGCTCACTCCGGACTGGCTGACGTGCAGGCGGGCGGCGGCGGCCGTGAAGGAACCCTCGTCGACGACGGCGGCGAAGTAGCGCAGCTGGTGTATCTCCATAACTGATGATGATAACTGGCATCGGATCTATCTGTTGGACGAATGGATGAGGTAGCGGAAGGATGGAGGCATGACGACGACGAAGAACGCGCGAGAGCTGGCCGAGACCTACTTCACCGCCTGGGAGGCAGGCGACTTCGACACCCTCCGGGGCCTGCTGGCCGAGGACGTCGACTTCGTGGGCCCGCTCGGCAAGGCGGCCGGGATCGACCAGGCGCTGGGCGGGCTGCGGGGGCTCGGTCAGGCGCTGGAGAAGATCGACGTGAAGGTGCGGGTGGCGGAGGGCGACGAGGTCATCACCTGGTTCGAGCTGAACACCAGCATCGCGCCGCCGGCACCGACGGCGAACTGGATGCACGTGGAGGACGGGAAGATCGCGCGGATCCGGGTCACCTTCGACCCGCGCGAACTGATCGCGGGGTTCGAGAAGAAGGCCTGAGCAGGGCGGGCAGAACAGCAGGGGGCCGTGATCGCCGGGGGCGGTGGCGGCCCTCTTCGGCTGTTCGCGCTCAGGCCTCCTCGTCGGGCTCCGGCGGAGCCGCCCGGAGGGCGGTGACGACGCCCAGGGCGACCGTGGCGATCGCGAGGGCGAGGAGCGTCGCGAAGGCGGCGGCGATCAGGAACCGCACGGGGTGTTCCGCTCGCGCTCTCGGTCGCGGTCGGCGTCGAGGAGGAGGGTGAGGAGGTTCAGCAGGGTCGACGCCGGGGCCGTGTTGAAGCAGACCAGGACGCGGCCGTCGAGGGTGCGGTCGGTGGCGACCGAGGGGAAGATCAGGCCGAACTTGCGCCCGCGCTCGTCGAGTTCGGCGAGGAGCGTACGGATGTGGGCGTCCGTGAAAGCGCGGATCCGGGGATCGGTCGGCTGCATGGGGTGGCGGCTCACTGGGCACCGTCCAGCTCGAACCAGACGACCTTGCCGTGCTCGCGGGGGTCGACGCCCCAGCGGGTGGTGAGGCCCTCGACCAGCTGGAGCCCGCGCCCGGACTCGGCGAGGACGGAGGGGGCGTGGAGGTCGGGGAAGAGCGGGCTCTCGTCGGAGACGGAGACCCGGAGGGTGTTGCGGGTCATCGCGAGGATCTGGACGACGGGGGCGGGGGTCTTGCCGTGGTGCCAGGCGTTCACGAGGAGTTCGTGGAGGCAGAGTTCGGCCTCGAAGATGGTGGTGGCGGGCCAGCCGAGGCGGACCATGGCGTCCTGGAGGGACTGGCGGCCGAGGGCGAGCGAGGGCGTGTTGAGGTGACGCATGGGAGTTCTCCCGGGCGTGGTTGAGAGGGGGAATCCGGCGGACACACGTCGCCGTGAGCCAGGCCAGGCAGATGGGCATGGCTGCTCTGCGGCGCTTGCTGGCAAGCGTTACTGACGATCCGTCGGATCGAAGTGAGAACGACGATAGCGCAGCAGGTGGCAAATTTGAGACCGCCGCAGGAAAGTTCCCTCTAACGTGGCTGCCTCGCCCAGGAGCCCTGCGGCAGACTGATCTCATCACCCGCAGAGAGGACGTCATGGCCCTTCGATCGAACCCAACCCTTCGCCAGCGACGCCTGGGGACCGAGTTGCGGAGGATTCGAGAGCAGGCCGGCCTCGGCGGCAGCCAGCTGGCGCGCGAACTCGGCATCCAGCCCGCGCAGATCACTCAGATGGAGAGCGGAAAGAGCGGGATCAGTGTCGAGCGGCTGCGGACCATCGCCGCTGTGTGCATGTGCACCAATCAGCCGTTGATCGACGCAATGGCGAGCATGGCCTCAGAGCGCGGGAAGGGATGGTGGGAAGAGTACCGAACTGCCCTGACCATCGACTTCCTTGAGGTAGCAGAGCTTGAGGGTCATGCCGAGCTGATCTCCTTCTGCAATACCGTCTACCTGCCCGGTCTGCTCCAGACCAAGTCCTACGCCTCTGCGATGTTTGCTCGCCTCGTACCGCCGCTGCCTCCACAGGATGTCGAGACCAGGACAAGGTTCCGGCTCAGGCGCCAGGAAGTCATCCAGGCAACTCCAGTCCGAGCATTCATCCACGAAGCTGCGCTTCGCATGCAGTTCGGAGGACCTCTGGTGCTCATTGATCAACTCGCCGCACTGCTGGATGACTCAGAGCGGCCGGGACTCTCCATTCGGATCGTTCCGTTCGACGTTGCCACCTTCCCAGGTACTGGTGAGAACCTGACCTACGTCGCGGGGCCAGTGCCCGAGCTGGACACGGTCCAGATGGACGTAGCCCCCGGCACACTGTTCTTCGACTCGCCTGCCAATCTGGCCAAGTACCGAACCATCTTCTCCAGCTTGGACGCCACTGCCCTCTCCGAGGAACAATCGTGCGACTTCATCCGATCCATCATGAAGGAAATGAAATCCACCTATGCCTAGCTCGGAGTGGCAGAAGTCCAGTTACAGCGCCTCAGGCAATGAGTGCGTCGAAGTTCGTGCCACAGACGGCCTGATCGAACTCCGTGAGTCCGATGAGGGCGGCACCATCCTCCGCACCACCCCCGACACCCTCTCCTCCCTCCTCCACGGCATCAGGGCCGGCGAGTTCGACCACCACGCCTAACCCTCAGCCCTGCTGTGCGACGACCTGCCCGGAGACCGCATCAACGAAGGCCACCAAGCCCGCAGCCTTCGCCTCACCCTCCCTCACCAGGTTCACCGCCCAGCAGGGCCGCCACTTCCCCCCGACCTCCTTCGCCAACAGGAACGCCGTATCGGCCCGCGTCCCGGGCCGTGCGGCAGTCCCCGCCTTCTTCGCGGCCTCCACCGTCACGGTGACGTGAAGGAGTTCAGGATCAGCGACCCGCCTCGCCGTCGCTGCCATGATGCGGCCCGACGTCGACACCGTGATGTCCAGCCGCATCGGCATCAGCACGCCGTCGCCGTTCCGCCGCCGGTAACTGATCACGCGGGCATCGCCGTTGGAGCCGATCGAAGAAGCCGTCTGCTCCGCGCCCACGATCTGGTCGGCGAACCAGGCCTCCGCGAACACACGCCCGACGCTCCGCACCTGTTCCTCCGTAAGGCTTCCGCCGTCCACGGCATGGTCCGCGGCAACGAAAGTGATCAGCTTCCCGCCGGGCTGTTCGAGCTCGAAGGTGCCCCGGTCCGTGCCGACGCTCAGCACAGCGGCGCCCGACGAGGTGGTCAGCACCTTCACCTCCGCCCCGAACAACCGCTTCGCGTCCTCCGTCACCGTCACGATGTCCTCCGTCTCCGACCGGACGAAGCCCGCAGGATTCCGGTAGACCGGAACGGCGACATACAGCGCCAGCCCCACGGCCACCGACCCCACCGCGCCCAGCACCACCCCGTTCCGGACGTCCCGCACCGGCTCCGGCAGCCCCCGTCGCCGCACCAGCACCCAAGCGACCCCGAGCAGCACCCCCAGCACCGCGCCCGCCAAGTTGTCGACGAAGTCCGCCGCGTCACACGCCCGCCCCGTCCCGAGCAGGGTCTGGCTCAGCTCGGTCACCGCGGACAGCACCCCGCAGCCCGCCAGCACCGTCACCGGCCGCCGGAACACCAGCACCCCGAGACATGCCACCGGAACGTACAGCCCGACGTTCAGCACCCCCTGCTCGGACAGCGCCTCCCCCCACGCCTCCGGCCCGACCGAACAGCTGGGCCGCGACGACGCTCCCCCGGTCGTCGGAGTGAGGGTCACCGCCAGTTCCCCCGCCAGGCACACCCCCAGCAGCCCGGCCGGCACCACCGGCGCCCCCTTCCGACGGGCCAGCCACACGGCGACGGAACAGAACAACAACGCCACCACCCCGAACACGGGCAGCAGGGCGGGAACGGCGGACAGACTCGCTTCGATCATCGGCTCTTCCGGCAGCACTTCTCTCGGACAACGCAGCGGGCCGGTGGACGCCCCCGAGCGCCCACCGACCTGCTCACTCACTCACCGGACGCCCCTCAGCAGGGGTGCTCCGGCGGGGTCAGGAAGGTGCCCTGGCCCGTGACCTCCATGCCGCCGACCGCGCTGCAGTTCGCGGGCAGCGCGGCGCCGCCCCAGCCGTAACTCTTGGTCTCGCCGGCCTTCTGCTCGAACGCCCCCTGGTCCCAGTGCTTGTTGCCGCCCTCCTCGTAGAAGAACCGGGCGTTGATCTTGCCGCCCTTGTCCTTCTTGTACGAGATCCCGGCGTTCATCGAGTAGTAGCTGCCGCCCGCCTGGCTACCTCTCTGCGCCCAGAAGCTCAGCACCCCGCTGCTGAGCTTCGTGTCCGCGAAGGCGGAGACCGTCCCGGCCGCGACGGGCGCGGCGCTGTCGTCGATCTCGACCGAGACCTGTCTCAGGGGCGGGGTCGGGTCGGCCGGAACGGCCTGGGCGGTGGTGGCGCCCGCGACCGGGGCGACCAGCAGGGATGCCGCGAGGGCTGCCAGGCGTATCAACGTCATGATGCTCCATCGGAATTGTGAACCAGAGGGTGTGCGAACCGACTCTAGGGTCGCGGTTCGACGGTTCGTGAGCTCATCTGAGGAACATTTGATCTAGTCACGTCGAGAGGCACTCCCCGGCCCCCGAAGCACTCCCGGAGGCCCCTCCGAAGGTGCCCCCGGGAGTGCTTCGGGGGCACCGAAAACAGGAAGTCGCCCAGGCCGACTTCCTGCGATGCTGAACGTCATGAAGATCGCTGCCGCCCAACTGACCTGCGCCCCCGCCGACATCCCCGCCAACGTCCGGCAACTCGTCGCCCTCGCCGAGCAGGCCCGCGCCCAGGGCGCCGAACTGATCGTCTTCCCCGAACTCTCCCTCACCGGCTACGAACTCGAAGCCCTCGCCGCCGACCCCACCCTCTGGGTCACCCCGGACGACCCCCGCCTCGCCCCGCTCCGGGCCACCGGCATCGCCGTCGTCCTCAACTGCGCCGTCCCCACCGACGGACCCCGACCCGCCATCGGCACCTACGTCTACGGGCCCGACGGCACACTGATCACCACCTACCTCAAGCAGCACCTCTACGAGAACGAACAGGGCACCTTCACCGCGGGCGACCAGGACGGCCGCTTCCAACTCGGCGGCCTCCGCTTCGCCCTCGCCACCTGCTTCGACAACCACTTCCCCGACCTCACCGGCCGGGGCGGCACCGACGGCTGCGACGTCCACCTCGCCAGCTCCCTCTACGGCACCGGCGGCGGCATCCACGAACGCGCCACCGTCTACCCGGGCATCGCCCGGCAGACCGGCATGCACGTCGTCCTCGCCAACCACGTCGGCCCCTCCGGCCCCTGGACCGGCTGCGGCGGCGCCGCCCTCTGGTCCCCCGACGGCACCCCCCTCGCCGAGGCCGACGACCACACGCCGACGGTCGCCGTCGCCGACATCCCGTAGCGGAGACGGCCCCCGCCGGGCTCACCGTCTCGCCGGACGGCCAGGCGGTGTGGCTGGACGACCCCGGCCATCCGGTGGGGGCCGCCTGACCTCACTCGAAGAGGCGGCGGAGAATCGTTGCCTCTTGCGGCCTCCGGGTGAACGGGGCGGTGGAAGGCCCGCGGAACGGTGATGGAGCCTCGCGACGCATCGGTCGTACGGGAGGTCCTCGTGAAACGCAGTCGTGTCATCGCCGTGTCGGTCCTGGCGGCGCTCGCCGTCGGCTCCGACATCGCCTTCGCGGAGCAGGCCGGCCCCGCCCGGATCGCCGACGAGCCGCTCCTGCTCCACGCGGTGGGGAACTACCTCACCCTCCAGCCGGGAGAGGAGGCCACGGTGCTGAGCAGGCAGTGCCCGGCCGGTGAGATGGCCATCAGCGGCGGCGTCCAGTCGAGTGCCGGCCCCGGCGACTTCACCATGACCGTCAGCACGCCTTGGTGGAACCACGGCCCCCGGGGGTGGATGGCCGGCGGGCGGAACAACAGCTCGCAGCCGTTCGACCTGTACGTGTACGGCTTCTGCACCGCGGCCACCATGCCGGACACCCTCACCGCGGGCGGGGACGGCCTGCCGCCCCAGCTTCCGCCCGGCCCCGGTGCCCTCCCGGGCCGGAACGGCCGGGAGTAACCCACGGCGCAGGAAGTCGGCCCCGCCGACTTCCTGCGCATCCCCGCCGTACCGGCCCCGGCGGCCCCGGCGGCCCCGGCGGTCCCTCAACTCCCGGAACGGATCGGCTCTCCGGTCCGGTGCAGGTGGGTGAGGATCTCCCGGTACGAGCGGAGCAGGCCGACCTCGTAGTACGGGATGTCCTTCTCGGCGCAGAACTCCCGGGTGATCCGGGCGGCCCGCCCGAGCGCGGGGGTCGGCATGCTGGGGAACAGGTGGTGCTCCACCTGGTAGTTGAGGCCGCCCATCAGCGCGTCGAGGATCGGGCCGCCGCGGACGTTGCGCGAGGTGAGCACCTGGCGGCGCAGGAAGTCGAGCCGCATCCCGGGCGTCACCATCAGCATGCCCTTGTGGTTCGGCGCGAAGACGCAGCCCAGGTAGACGCCGAACAGCGCCTGGTGCACGGCGACGAAGGCCACGGCCTTGCCGAACGGCAGCGCGCCGAAGACCAGGCCGAAGTAGGCCGCGAAGTGGACGACCAGCAGGACGCCCTCCAGCACCGGCCGCTTCACCGCGGGGCCGCGCAGCGCCCGGAAGCTGTTGAAGCTGAGGTTGAGGCCCTCCAGCAGGAGCAGCGGGAAGAACAGGTACGCCTGCCGGCGGCCGATGAAGCGGGCCAGTCCGCTCGCCTGCCGGGCCTGCCGCTGGGACCAGACGACGAGGTCGGGCGAGACGTCCGGGTCGCGCTCCTCGTGGTTGGGGTTGGCGTGGTGGCGGGTGTGCTTGTTCATCCACCAGCCGTAGCTCATACCCATCAGCAGGTTGGCGGCGATCCGGCCGCCGATCTCGCTGGGCGCCCGCCGGGTGAACACCTGGCGGTGCGCCAGGTCGTGCGAGAGCAGGGCGACCTGGGCGAAGACCACGGCCATCACGGCGGCCAGGAGGAGCTGCCACCAGGTGTCGCCGATCGCGTACAGGGCGCACCAGCCGTCGACGAACGCGAAGAGCACCAGCCCGATGCGGGCCGCGTAGTAGCCGGGACGGCGGTCCAGCAGGCCCTCGGCGGCGATCCGGCGGCTCAGCTGGGCGAAGTCGCTGCCGCCGCCCTCCGGCTGCGGGGCGGCGGCCGCCGGAGCCGGCGCGGCCTTGGTCATCGTCACGGGCTGTGTGGGCATGCCCCGAGTCTGGTGCGCCGGACACGGCCGCAGAACGGGGAAAGCACCCTTCCCGTACGGGTGTTAACCCCCGCAGCCGGAGGGGTGTCAGCAGGCCGGAGCGGCACCGAGGGCAGCGGGGACGCTAGCCGAGCGGTGCCAGGAACAGCTCGTCCAGGTGGTGGGTGAGGACGGCCAGCGCCTGCTCGCCGGTGCGCTGGCCGCCGAGGACGCTCGCCCCCAGCCCGTTGACCATCGCCAGCAGCCCGGCGGCGGCCATCCCGACGTCCCGCCCGGGTGCGATCGTTCCGGCCGCCTGGGCGGCGCGCAACTGCTTGACCAGGAAGCCCTCCAGGACGACGGGCGGCTGCGCGGCCCGCTGCTCCAGCACCTCGGGGTCGCCCAGCACCAGCGTGTAGTACGCCGCGTACGTCCGGGTGATCCGGCGGCTCTCGGCGTCGGTCGGCAGGATGCAGGAGAGGATCGCGGTCACCACCTCGCGCGGGGCGCGGGCCTCGCCGATCCAGCGCTCCATGCGGGCCTGGAGCTGGGTGCCGAGCCGGGCCAGGGCGTCCAGCAGCAGGCCCTGCTTGGTCGTGAAGTAGTACTGGACGAGCCGGAGCGAGACGCCGGCCTCGGTCGCGACCGCCCGCATGCTGGCCGACTGGAGGCCCTCGGTGTCGGCGATGCGCAGCAGGGCCTCGGCGATCTGCCGTCGGCGTTCCTCATGGTCGACCTTCTCGGCCACGGTTCGGCCTCCCTTGTCCCGGTGCACATTGGTACACACGTATCATGCATGTGATACACATGTACCATGCGAATCAGCGAGTTCACGAACGGCAAGGCCGAAGCCCGCTTCCGCACCGCCTACGAGCACGCCCTGACCCGCCTCTGGCCCGGGCAGCGCACCGCGACGACCGTGCCCACCGCCTTCGGCGCCACCCGCGTCCTGCGCGCCGGCCCCGCCCACGGACAGCCGGTCGTCCTGCTCCCCGGCTCCGGCGGCAACGCGCTGATGTGGCACGCGTACGTCGAACGCCTCGCCCAGCGGCACCCCGTCATCGCCGTGGACACCGTCGGCGAACCGGGCGCCAGCGTGCAGACCACCCCGATCAGGGACGGCCACGACGCCGCCGACTGGCTGGAGGACCTCCTCGCCGCGCTCGACGTCCCCACCGCCCACCTGGTCGGCTGCTCCTACGGCGGCTGGATCGCCCTCCACCACCAGCTCCGCCACCCCGGCCGGACCGCCACCCTCACCCTGGTCGACCCGGCCGGCCTGGCCGACGTCGGCCGCCGCTTCTACACCTGGGTGATCCTCGGCGGCCTCGCCGCCCTGGCCCCGCGCGCGCTCCGCCCCCGCCTGGCCCGGGCGGTCGGCAACAGCGCCATCCTGGAGGCCGAGTTGATGACCCTGATGCGCGCCTCGACCGGCTTCCGCCGCCGCCTGCCGCTGGCCACCACCCTCGACGACGCCGAACTGGCCCGCCTCGACGTGCCCGCGCTCTTCCTGCTCGGCGAGCGCAGCGCCCTGCACGACACCCGGGCCGTCGCCGAGCGGCTGCACCGGCTCGCCCCGGCCGCCCGGGTCCGGATCGTGCCCGGCGCCGGGCACTCGCTGACCACGGACGACCCGGCGGCCGTCCTCGACGGGATCCTCACCATGGCCGCCTCGCAGGTCAGTTGACCGCCCTGGCGCCCTCGTACGCCCCGTCCGCCTCGTCGTCCTCGTCCTCGGCCGGCCCGGGCGCGAGGACCATCGGCCAGTCCTCCTCGGAGGCCAGCAGCACCTCCAGGGGCACGTCGGCCGCCCCGGTGAACACGGCGGTGGCCTCGGAGAGCCGGGCCGGCAGGCCCGGGACGGTCACCTCGGCGGTGAGGACCACGGCGGCCTCCGGATCGAGGGCCGAACGGAGCGGGAAGTCGAACGGGTCGACGCGCACCTGCACCAGGGCGTACGGGTAGACGGCGATCGACACCGTCAACCGGTCGCCGTCCCGGGTCTGCTCGGCCCAACCGTCCGTCGCCAGCAGGAAGAAGGCCCGGTCGCCCTCGTAGCAGTACGAGCCGAGCCGGTCCAGCGCCCGTTCGCCCGGGGTGCCGTCGGGGTCGACGACCAGGACGGCGACGTGCGCCTCCCGGTCGCTCGGGTCGAGGTCGGAACGGACGTACAGACGGGCCACCGGGCACCTCCGGGTCGCGGAACGGGATCGGGCCCGTCACCGTACCCCGCAAGGGAGTTGGGCGACGGGCCCGGGGGCCGCGCTACTGTCAGGCCGCCGCCCGGTCCGCCGCCCCGCGCCGCGCCACCACCTGCCGCCGGACCGCCCAGACCGCCCCGGCGAGCACGAAGCCGTAGACCGACACCAGCCCGTGGCCGTTCTCCTGGGCGAACCACATCGCCAGGCCGAGCACCGGGACGCCGGCGGCCAGGGCGAGCTCCTTGGGGAGCCGGGTGCGGGTGAGGAAGGCGAGGGCCAGGGTGGCGCCGAGGAAGTAGGTGGCGCCGGAGCTGCCCGCGAAGTTGCGGGGGTCGGTGCTGGGGCCGCCGCCGATGCCGAGCAGGGTGTCGATCCGGCCGGGCAGCAGGATGCCGGCCAGGAAGAAGCCGAGGGTGAGCGTGCCGCCCCAGTACCACTGGGCGAGCGCGGCGACGGCGGCCAGGGTGACGAGGTTCCACAGGCCGCCGAAGAGGCCGCCGTTCTGCATGAACACCGAGGTGTACTCGCGCCACCAGCCGGACCGGGCCGGATCCGCGTCCAGCGCGTCCATGGCGCCGGACCACACCAGCTGGAGCAGCACCCCGCCGACGGCGACGGCGGTCAGGGCGATCGCCGCCCACGGGAGCGGCCGTCCGCGCAGGGTGTCGCGGCCGACCACGCCGAGCCCGCAGTTGACCATCATGACCATCAGCGCAGCCGTGGTCACGTTGAAGACGATGGCGTCCATGACTGGCCCTCCCCCCGGTTCCGACGTTTTCCAACGCCGTTCGAAAACCTGATGGGGCCAAGCTAGCACAGTTTTCGAACAGTGTTGGAAAACGAGGTACGGTGAACCGCATGAAGCTCACCAAGGAGCGCATCGTCGATGCCGGCATGGCCGTGTTCGCCGAGGTCGGCTACCAGAACCTGTCCATGCGCCAGGTCGCCGAACGCCTCGACGCCCACGCCGGCAGCCTCTACTACCACGTGCGCGGCAAGGACGAACTGCTCGCCCTGATGGCCGACCGGATCAGCCGCCGCGCCTACGACGCGGGCACCGCCGCCCTCGCCGCCCTCCCGCCCGACGCCCGCTGGCAGGACCGCGTCGAGGCCCAGGCCACCACCCTGCGCCACGAGATCAAACAGCACGCCGGCGGCGCCCAACTCCTCGCCGAGAGCCCCGGCGTGCTCAGCACCGGCGGCCTCTCCCTGATGGAACGCCTGCTGCGCACCCTCCTCGACGCCGGCCTGCCCGCCGAGCACTGCGGCACCGCCGCCGACACCCTGCTCAGCCACGTCACCGGCTTCGTGCTCCAGGAGCAGAACCAGCCCGCCGCCCCGCCGACCGTCACCGCCGAGCTCTACGCCGACCTGTGCGAACGGTTCCCGCTGGTCATGGGCGACCTGATCCCGCGCATCGGCCAGGACGAGAAGTACGTCCGCAGCATCCGCCTGCTCTGCACGGGCTTCACGGCGCTCTGCTGAACCGCCGGGCCGCCCCCGGGCCCGGGGGCGGGGGCGGGCACGGGCACGGGCACGGGGACGGGGACGGCCCGAGGGCTCAGCCCTGCTGCTGCGGCGGCCGGCGGCGCATGCTCAGCAGCAACAGCACCACCGCCGTCAGCACCGCCGCGGTGCGCAACACGCCCGGAGCCATCGACCAGCTGAACTGCCCCAGCGGGGAACCGGTCTGCGCCCCGCCGCCGCCACCGCCCGCCCCCTGCTTCGCCGTTCGCATCGCGAACAGCGCGGTCGCGCTCATCGTCACCAGCGGAATCCCCAGGATCACGAACTTACGCGTCAGATCGGAGAGTTGGCGGGACAGGTAGCCGAGCCCCCAGCCCGCCAGCATGGCCGGGAAGAATCCGGACACCGCACCGCCGACCAACAGCCCGCAGGACAACAGGATCAGCGGGGACGGCCTGCGGGCCCCCTGGGCCGCGGCGGCCTTCGCGGCCGTCGCCTGCACGGCCTTCGCCTGTGCCTTCCGCTGCCGCTTCGACAGGCGCACCGGCCGCCCACCGGCCTGTCCGGCCGGTCCCCCGGCCTGCGCCGCGTCCTGCGCCGCCTCCTCCGCGCGCTGCTCGGGGATCGGCTTCGGCACCGGCCGCGGCGCGTCCGAGAAGTCGAGCATCGTCATCGTCCACGGGCTCGAACTCTGCACCGTCGGCGGCGGGATCGACTCCGCACCGGCCTCGGGCGAGGAGACGCCCGGCAGGTCCAGCGACACGTTCGGGATGGCGCCCGTCCCGGTGTACCCGGACACGACCGAGGGCCCGTACACACTGTCCTCCGCCGCCGGCCCCTCGGACGCACCGGCCGGCGGAGCAGCCGGGGGAGGCGTCGACGGCGCGGCGGGCGTCGACGGCACGGCCGCACCCGACGACCCCGACCGCTCGCTCCACGGCCCGCTCTTGCGCCACCACTCGCCGTCCGTCATCACCGACACCCCGCCTCGCCCACGCCGTCCGCCGAACAGCGGCGACCGCCCACCGAACCGCCCTCGGCGGTGACGCTACCCACCGTGCCCCGCCGACGCGAGTCCCGCCACGAACCCGCCGCGCACACCGCCGCGCACGCCGCCGCCCCCGAGCGCACCGACCCCGGCCGGCCACCCGGCCCGCCGCAGGAGCACACCCCACCGTCGGCGCGCCCGACTAACCTAGGTCGAATGACCACACAGCAGGGCCCTCAACGCCAGAGCAGGACGCCCGCCGGCCCCCGCACCCTCGCCGAGGAACTGCGCGCCCGCCCGGACGACGCGCTCGCCGCCCTGCTCCGGTCCCGCCCCGACCTGCTGAACCCCGTCCCCGGCGACCTCACCCAGCTCTCCGCCCGGCTGTCCTCGCGCGCCTCGGCGCTGCGCGCCCTGGAGCGGCTCGACCGGTTCACCCTCCAGGTCGCCGAGGCCCTGGCGACCGCCCCGGACGGCACCTCCCTGGCCACCGTCCGCACCCTGCTGACCGGCCCGGCCAAGGTCAAGCCGCACCCGGGCGCCACCCCGCTCACCCCGGCCGACCGCGCCGCCGTCGCCGCCGCGCTCCCCCGCGCCGTCGCCGTCCTGCGCGACCGGGCGCTGCTCTGGGGCCCCGACAACGGCCTGCGGCTGGTGCTCGCCGTCCGCGAGGCGCTCGCCCCGACCGCCGCCAACCCCGGCCGCACCGGCCTCGGCCCGACCCTCGCCGACGCCACCACCGGCATGTCCCCGGCCCGGCTGCAACAACTGCTCGCCTCCGCCGGGCAGCCCGCCACCCCGGACCCGGTCACCGCGGTCGCGGCCCTGGCCGCCCTGCTCACCGACCGCGCCCGCTGCACCGCCCTGCTGGACACCGCCCCCGAGCCGGCCCTGCGGCTGCTGGACCGGCTGGTCTGGGGACCGCCCACCGGCACCGTCCCGGACGCCACCCGCCCGGTCACCGCCGAGGACGCGCAGAGCCCGGTCGAATGGCTGCTGGCCCGCGGCCTGCTGCTGCCCACCAGCCCGGGCAGCGTGGTGCTGCCCCGCGAACTGGCCCTGCACCTGCGCGGCGGCCGCACCCACCGCACCGTCGAACCGCTCCAGCCCGAGCCCGCGCCCGCCGCGCCCCCGCGCGATCCACAGACCGTGGACAACGCCGCCGCCGGCCAGGCGCACACCGCCGTCAAGACCGTCGAGGAACTCCTCGACACCTGGGGCCTCACCCCGCCGCCCACCCTGCGGGCCGGCGGCCTCGGCGTACGCGACCTCAAGCGCGCCGCCCAGACCCTGGAAGCCACCGAGCAGCAGGCCGCCTTCTGGCTCGAACTCGCCTACACCGCCGGGCTGCTGGCCCCCGACGGCGAGGCCGACGAATGCTGGGCGCCGACCCCGGCCTACGACGGCTGGCTGCAACTGGACACCGCCGAACGCTGGTCCGTCCTGGCCGGCGCCTGGCTCACCGCCACCCGCGTCCCCGCCCTCACCGGCACCCAGGACGGCAAGGGCAAGCCGCGCGCCGCCCTCGGCCCCGAACTCGACCGCACCCTCGCCCCGTCCGTACGCCGGGCCGCCCTCGCCCTGCTCGCCGAACTCCCGCCCGGCACCCCGGCCACCGCCGCGGAACTGCTGCCCACCCTGCGCTGGCAGCGCCCGCTGCGCGGCGGCCCCACCGGCCCGGACGGCCACGAGCTGCGCGACGACCTCACCACCTGGACCCTCGCCGAGGCCGAACTGCTCGGCATCACCGGCCGCGGCGCCCTCGGCGCCCCCGCCCGCGCCCTGCTCACCGCCGAGTCCGACCCGGCCGAGGTGCTCGCCCCGCTGCTCCCGCGGCCGCTGGACCACGTGATCCTCCAGCCGGACCTCACCGCGATCGCCCCCGGCCCGCTGCTCACCCCGCTCGCCCAGGCGCTCGCGCTCTGCGCCGACATCGAGTCCAAGGGCGGCGCCACCGTCTACCGCTTCACCCCGACCTCCGTACGCCGCGCCCTCGACGCCGGCCGCACCGCCGCCGACCTCCAGGCCTTCCTGGCCCAGCACAGCCGTACGCCCGTCCCCCAGCCGCTCGCCTACCTGATCGACGACGTCGCCCGGCGGCACGGCATCCTGCGGGTCGGCGCGGCCTCCTCGTACCTGCGCTGCGACGACCCGGCCCTGCTGAACGAGGTGCTCGCCGACCGCCGCGCCGCCGACCTGCGGCTGCGCCTGCTCGCCCCCACCGTGCTCGCCGCCCAGGCCGCCCCGGACGTCCTGCTCGCCGCCCTGCGCACCATGGGCTACGCCCCGGCCGCCGAATCCGCCGAGGGCGACGTCCTGATCACCCGGCCGGACAGCCACCGCACCCCGCCCCGCAGCGCCCCCACGCCCGTCCCCGACGGGCCGCCGACCCCCGACGACACCCTGCTCGCCGCCGCGATCAAGGCCGTCCGGGCCGGCGACCGCGCCGCCACCGCCAGCCGCCGCGAGCCGACCCCCGACCCGCGCCAACTCCCCCGCACCGCCGCCGCCGAGACCCTCGCCACCCTCCAGACCGCCGTCCTGCTCGGCGAGCGGATGTGGATCGGCTACCTCAACGCCGAGGGCATCGCCAGCCAGCGGATCATCGACCCGGTGAAGGTCGAGGGCGGCTTCGTCACCGCCTTCGACCACCACGCCGACGAACTCCGCACCTTCGCCCTGCACCGGATCACCGGCGTCGCGGAACTGGACGAGTAGCGAGGGACGAGCAGGACGGGAGGTGAAGGGGCGTCAGTGCCCCTGCGACTCCTTCATCTTCTGCTTGACGGCCTGGTCCGCCAGGCTGCCGATCTGGCCCTGGCCGACCGGCAGCGAGCCGCCGCCGACCTGGTCGGCGATCAGGAATCCGGGGGCGGCCAGCAGCCCGCCGGGCCCCTCCCCGATACCCGCGAGGGCGTGGGCGGAGCCGGCCGAGGAGGCGGTGGCGGCGAAGGCCGTGCCCATCAGGGCCAGGGCGGTGAGAACGCGCTTCGAGTTCTTCATGCCCGGCTCAACGAGCGAGCACGCACCGTGGTCACTCGGAGCAGTTGACGGGCCGCGCCCACGGGCGTACTCCGGGAACAGGGGGTTCTCGACAAGGAGGCACCCACCATGCTCGGTGACCGGATCGCGGAGTTGACCACCACGGAGAGCGGCCGACGGGTGCTGGCCACGGTCGGCGGGCCCGCACTGGAGGTGTCGATGACCGGCGTCGGCCAGGTGCTCGGCCACTCCGTCCGGGAGTTCGTCACCTACGAGTCCGAGCTGCGGCCCGACGGCTCGCTGTTCGGCGAGGGCCAGGGCGTCGGCATGACCGACAAGGGCGAGACCTACAGCTGGCACGGCAGCGGCATCGGCCACTTCACCCAGGGCGGGGCCGTCAGCTGGCGCGGCAGCATCTACTTCGAGAGCGCCGCCGACGCCTTCCTGCGCCTCAACGACCTGGTCGGCCTGTTCGAGTTCGACAACGAGCCCACCGGCGCGGGCCGGGCCGTGCTCTACGAATGGAAGTAGCCCGCCCACGTTCCGCGCGAAATGAGCGACACTGGAGGGTCTGCGTCAGACCCAGTCAGTCAGCCTGTCAGCCAGTGGAGGGCTCCCCCGCGTGAACGACGGACCGCTCATCGTCCAGAGCGACAAGACTCTCCTCCTGGAGATCGACCACCCCAAGGCCGCCGACTGCCGCCGCGCCATCGCCCCGTTCGCCGAGCTGGAGCGGGCGCCCGAGCACGTGCACACGTACCGGGTGACCCCGCTCGGGCTGTGGAACGCCCGGGCCGCCGGGCACGACGCCGAGCAGGTCGTCGACGCCCTGGTGAAGTACTCCCGCTACCCGGTGCCGCACGCCCTGCTGGTCGACGTGGCGGACACCATGGGCCGCTACGGCCGGCTCCAGCTGTCCAAGCACCCCACCCACGGGCTGGTGCTGACCACCACCGACCGCCCGGTCCTGGAGGAGGTGCTGCGCTCCAAGAAGATCGTCCCGCTGGTCGGCGCCCGGGTCGACCCCGACACCGTGGTGGTGCACCCCTCCGAACGCGGCCAGATCAAGCAGGTGCTGCTCAAACTCGGCTGGCCCGCCGAGGACTTCGCCGGCTACGTGGACGGCGAGGCGCACCCGATCGACCTGGACGAGAACGGCTGGCAGCTGCGCCCGTACCAGTCCCAGGCCGTCGAGGGCTTCTGGCACGGCGGCTCCGGCGTCGTGGTGCTGCCCTGCGGCGCCGGCAAGACGCTGGTCGGCGCCGCCGCCATGGCCCACGCCAAGTCGACCACGCTGATCCTGGTCACCAACACCGTCTCGGCCCGCCAGTGGAAGCACGAGCTGGTCAAGCGCACCTCGCTCACCGAGGACGAGATCGGCGAGTACAGCGGCACCCGGAAGGAGATCCGCCCGGTCACCATCGCCACCTACCAGGTGATGACGACCAAGCGGAAGGGCGTCTACGCCCACCTGGAGCTGTTCGACGCCCGCAACTGGGGCCTGGTGGTCTACGACGAGGTGCACCTGCTGCCCGCGCCGGTGTTCAAGTTCACCGCCGACCTCCAGGCCCGCCGCCGGCTCGGCCTGACCGCCACCCTGGTGCGCGAGGACGGCCGCGAGGGCGACGTGTTCAGCCTGATCGGCCCGAAGCGCTTCGACGCCCCGTGGAAGGAGATCGAGGCCCAGGGCTACATCGCGCCCGCCGACTGCTGCGAGGTGCGGGTCACCCTGACCGACTCCGAGCGGCTCGCCTACGCGACCGCCGAGCCGGAGGAGCGCTACCGCTTCTGCGCCACCACGGCGACCAAGCGGCGGGTGGTGGAGGCCCTGGTCAAGAAGCACGAGAAGGACCAGACGCTGATCATCGGCCAGTACATCGACCAGCTGGACGAGCTCGGCGAGGCCCTGGACGCGCCCGTGATCAAGGGCGAGACCAGCAACGCCCAGCGCGAGAAGCTCTTCGACGCCTTCCGGAACAAGGAGATCGGCGTCCTGGTCGTCTCCAAGGTCGCGAACTTCTCGATCGACCTGCCCGAGGCCACGGTGGCCATCCAGGTCTCCGGGACCTTCGGCTCCCGCCAGGAGGAGGCCCAGCGCCTCGGCCGGGTGCTGCGCCCCAAGGCGGACGGGCACTCGGCGCACTTCTACTCGGTGGTCGCCCGGGACACCGTGGACCAGGACTTCGCCGCCCACCGGCAGCGCTTCCTGGCCGAGCAGGGCTACGCCTACCGCATCATCGACGCGGACGACGTCCTCTAGCGGGCCTCAGTACCGGACACCGTCGCGCCCGAGGAAGATCACGCGCGCGGCGGTGTCCAGCGCGATCCCGACGTTGCGCACGGCGGTGCTCAGCGGGTTGCGGTGGCGGCCCTGGACGGCGGTCGCGCCGGCCGGGCCCGTACGGGGGTTGCGGTTCTCGGTGCTCATGTCTCCAACGGTAGGCACCCGGACGGCCCAGGGCATCACTCCGAAGGCCGTACCCACCAGGACGGACGTCCTCCTGCGGGTGTACGGGACCCCCGGCACCCCCTGAGACCTGCGGGGCTGGAACCCCGAGGCGCACGGGTCTAAGATCGTCCGTCTGCCCCCTCCCGAACCGTGGTACCTGGCGCGTTTTCCGCCGGCAGCCGGGGGAGGTGCCGACCGCACGGCAACCGGTCGGCTGTACCCCACCGTGAGCTCCATCGATCCGCTGCGCCCGCCTCCGGGGCAGCCGGGAAGGTTCGCTGTGCCCGCCACCCCCACCACCGACCCGCTCCAGCGCGAGCGCGACCACCTGGCCTCGTCCCGGTCCGCGCTGCGGGCGATGCGCGAGGACGTCCAGTCCCTCGACATCCGCGACGTGACCGGCACCTGGGTCACCGCCGTCATCCTGCAGAACCAGATCGAGGCCAGGATCGCCGCCCTGGCCGACCTCTCCGACACCCCGCTGTTCTTCGGCCGGCTCGACTACCTCCACGCGGTCAGCGAGGAACTCAGCGAGGGCGGCGGGGGCGAGAACTTCTACATCGGCCGCCGGCACGTCCACGACGCCGACGGCGACCCGATGGTGATCGACTGGCGCGCCCCGGTCTCCCAGCCGTTCTACCGGGCCAGCCGCAAGGACCCGATGGACGTCGAGCGCCGCCGCCGCTTCGGCTACACCGGCGGCGAGCTCACCGCCTACGAGGACGAGCACCTCACCGACCCCGCCGAGCAGGAGACCTCCTCCGCCCTGCTCGCGGCCGAGATCGAGAAGCCCCGCGTCGGCCCGATGCGCGACATCGTCGCCACCATCCAGCCCGAGCAGGACGAGATCGTCCGCTCCGACATCACGGGCACCATCTGCGTCCAGGGGGCGCCCGGCACCGGGAAGACCGCGGTCGGCCTGCACCGCGTCGCCTACCTGCTGTACGCCCACCGCGAGCGGCTGGCCCGGACCGGCACCCTGGTGATCGGGCCGAACAACGCCTTCCTCTCCTACATCGAGCAGGTCCTGCCGGCCCTCGGCGAGCTGGAGGTCGCCCAGGCCACCGTGCAGCAGTTGGTCGCCCATGTCGAGGTGCGGGGCGAGGACGACCCGGAGGCGGCCCGGCTCAAGGGCGACGCCCGGATGGCCGAGGTGCTCCGCCGGGCCGTACGGGCGGGCATCACGCTGCCCACCGAACCCTGCGTGGTGGTCCGCGGCTCCCGCCGCTGGCGTGTCCCGGCACACGAACTGATCGGGATCATCGAGGAGTTGAAGGCCCGCGAGGTCCGCTACGGCGCCGCCCGGGACGCCCTGCCGCAGCGCATCGCGCACACCGTGCTGCTCAAGATGGAGCAGGGCGGCGAGGCCCCGGACGACCGGGTGCAGGACGCGGTGGCCCGCAACGCCGCCGTCAAGGCCGTGGTCAAGGAGTGCTGGCCGGCCGTCGACCCGGCCAAGCTGGTGCTGCGGCTGCTCTCCGACCCGGAGTTCCTGGCCGCGTGCGCCGAGGGCGTGCTGACCGCCGAGGAGCAGCGGGCGGTGCTCTGGCCCAAGCCCGGCCGCTCGGTGAAGACCGCCCGCTGGACCCCCGCCGACGCCGTCCTGGTCGACGAGGCGACGGACCTCGTCCAGCGCACGCCCTCGCTCGGGCACGTGGTGCTGGACGAGGCCCAGGACCTCTCCCCCATGCAGTACCGCGCGGTCGGCCGCCGCTGCACCACCGGCTCGGCGACCGTCCTCGGCGACCTCGCCCAGGGCACCACCCCGTGGGCGACCGCGAGCTGGCCGGACGCCCTGCACCACCTGGGCAAGCCCGAGGCGCACGTGGAGGAGCTGACCAAGGGCTTCCGGGTGCCCGAGGAGGTCATCGCCTACGCCTCCCGGCTGCTGCCCGCGATCGCCCCGGGCCTGGCCCCGGCGACCTCCGTCCGCGACACCCCCGGCGCCCTGGACATCCGCCCGGTCGACGGCGCGGAGCCGGACCTGGACGCGGCCGTCCTGGCGGCCTGCCGGGAGGCGCTGGAGCACGAGGGCTCGACCGGCCTGATCGCCGCCGACGCCCGGATCCCCCGGCTCGCCGAACTGCTCACCGCCGCCGGACTGGCGCACCTCTCCCCCGGCACCGAGACCAGCGCCGAGAGCCGGCTGACCCTCGTCCCCGCCTCACTGGCCAAGGGTCTGGAGTACGACTACGTGGTGCTGGACGAACCGGCCGCGGTGGTGGCCGGCGAGCCGGACGAGCGGACCGGCCTGCGCCGGCTGTACGTGGCGCTCACCCGTGCCGTCTCCGGCCTGACGGTGCTGCACGCCGAGCCGCTGCCGGAGCAGCTCGGGTAACGCGCGGAAGGGGCCGGTCCCGGCACCGGGACCGGCCCCTCCGACAGGGTCGGGCGCCTGGTTCAGGCGTCGATCATCGCCCGCCACTCGGCGACCTTGGCCGCGTCGACCGGCGTCAGCCAGCCGTCGGCCCGCACCGCGCCGCCGACGTGGAAGGCGTCGAAGCCCTCCGCCCGCAGCCCCTCGACGTGCTCGGCCCGCAGGCCGCCGCCGATCAGGATCCGCTGGGCGTACCCGGGCTCGCCCGCCCGGGCCAGCTCGGCGGACAGCACCTCCCGGCCGGCGTCCACCCCGGCGGCCGCGCCGGAGGTGAGGAAGGTGTCCAGCCCGGGCAGGGCCCCGACGGCGGCGCGCAGCGCGGCCCGGTCGGCGCTGTGGTCGATCGCCCGGTGGAAGGTCCAGCGGCAGCCGGCGATCGCCTCGGCGACGGCCGTGGTGGCGGCCAGGTCGACGGCGCCCCCGGCGTCCAGGAAGCCGAGCACGAACTCCTCGGCGCCCTCGGCCCGCAGCGCGGCGGCCCGGGCGCACAGCTCGTCGAGGTCGCCGGGGGCGAAGCCGTCCCGGATCCGGAGCATGACGCGCAGCGGGAGGTCGACGGCGGCCCGGATCCGGGCGAAGTCCTCGACGGAGGGGGTGAGTCCGTCGGCGGCCATGTCGGTGACCAGTTCGAGCCGGTCGGCGCCGCCGGACTCGGCTGCCTGGGCGTCCTGGGGCGTCAGCGCGATGACTTCGAAAATTGGTCTAGACATATCAGACAGCCTGCCACATCCCCCCGCCCCCGGCGAGACCCGCACCCCCGTTCCGGTCACGCCGGGAGCGGGGGTGCGGTCACGCCGGGGGGCGGGGACGCGACAGGCCAGTGGTGGAGCCGGTCACACCCGTCCCGGCACCATCCCGAAGGACTCCTGCCGACCGAACCGCCGCTCCGCCAGCGCCACCAGGACCAGCACGGCCAGCACCGGCACCGCCACCGGCAACAGGTGCGAGACCCCGCGGGCCTCCCGCCAGATGTTGAACAGGCTGCCGGGCCCGGTCAGCACCAGCACCGCCAGCCCCACCGCGGCCGGCCCCATCCGCCCGCGCAGCCCCGCGAAGGTCAGCAGGGTCGGGGCGAGCAGCAGCACCACGAACCACTGGAGGTCCAGCCGGAAGCTGGTGTCGTCCCAGTCCTGGACCACCTCCAGCACCCCGCCGACGACCGCCGAGGCCAGCACCAGAGCGGCGGTCCGCAGGTTCGGCCGGGGCAGCAGGTCGGTCGGCGCGACGGCCAGCAGCAGAGCGGCCACCACGAACGGCAGCGTGGCCATCCCGATGTAGCCGACCCACCAGACGTCGAGGCCGCCCGGCTCCCAGACGGCCCGGCCCAGGTCGTACAGCCCGATGGCGCCCAGCAGCAGCGCGGTGACCCGGACGGCCGTCCACCGCCCCAGCAGGGCCGCCACCCCGAGCAGCAGCGCGGCCGCCGGCGGGGCGAACGCCCGGACGTGGTTGCCGAAGGAGTCGTCCCAGGCGAGCCACCTGGTGGTCCGCTCCAGGTGGGCGGCCCAGGGCACCATGGTGGCCCCGACCGCCGCACCGGCGATCATCGGCGCTACCAGCGCGAGCAGCCGTCCGGCCGCCGACCCGCCGGTCAGCCCCAGCCGCACCCGCAGCCCGTACACCGCCAGGCCGAGCACCTCCCGGGCCAGGGCCACCCGGCCGCCCGCCGCCGTCGTGTCGGCGAACACCTCGGCCAGTTCCTCGCCGCGCTCGTGCCGGTAGCGCGCCGGGTAGAGCCGCAGCGCGGCCCGCAGCACCGCCGAGGGCGCGGGGCCGATCACCGGCATGGTCATGAGAGTCCTCCCCCCGTCGCGGGCCGTTCCCCGGCCCTGCCCGGCAGCATCGACCGGATCCTGGTCAGCCGCCGCTCCGCCTCGGTGGCCACGGCCCGCAACCGCCCGGCCTCGGCGGCCAGCGCGTCCCGGCCGGCCGCGGTCAGCGCGTAGCTGCGCCGGGCCCGGCCGTCCACCACCTCTTCGGCGGCGACCTCGATCAGGCCCTGGCCCAGCAGCCGGTCGAGGGCGCCGTACAGGGTGCCGGTACGCATCTTGACCCGGCCGTCCGAGATGGCGGCGACCTCCTGGATCAGCGCGTAGCCGTGTCTGGGCTGGTCGGCCAGGGCGGTGAGCAGCAGCAGCGTGGGCTCCTGCATGGAGCGTTCTGTCATACGACTACATATATCGTCAACCTACCTATAGGTCCAGCGCCGGCCCGTGCCGATCCGACCCGATCCGACCCGGTCCGACCCGCCTCGCCCCGACCAGACCCGCCACAATGTGCCCCATGCCGACCGAGGACCTGCTCACCGCCTGGACCGCCCTGCTGCACCGCTGCGGCGCCACCGACGACCCCGAGCCGTACGGCCGCGAACTGCTGCGCCGCTGGTCGGACCCGCGCCGCCGGTACCACACCGCCGAGCACCTGCGCGCCGTCCTGCGCCACGTCGACGCGCTCGCCGGGCACGCGGCCGACCCCGACACCGTCCGGCTCGCCGCCTGGTTCCACGACGCCGTGTACCGCCCCGACCGCACCGAGAACGAGGAGCGCAGCGCCGCCCTCGCCGTCCGCGCGCTGACCGCCGCCGGCCTGCCCGCCGAGCGCGTCGCCGAGGTCGAACGGCTGGTCCTGCTCACCGTCGGCCACGCCCCGGCCCCCGGCGACCGCGACGGCGAGGTGCTCTGCGACGCGGACCTCGCCGTCCTCGGCGGCACCCCCGAGGCCTACGCGGCGTACGCGGCCGCCGTCCGGGAGGAGTACGCCTTCGTCCCCGAGCCGGACTTCCGCACCGGCCGCGCCGCCGTCCTGCGCCACCTGCTGGCGCTCCCGGCCCTCTACCGCACCCCCGACGCCCACCGGCGCCTCGCCGAACCGGCCCGCACCAACCTCACCACCGAACTCCAGCGCCTGGAGGACTAGTAGTGCTTTGTTAGGTCGGGGCTGGTCTTGGTCTGGGCAGTGGTCGCTGGCAGGTCGGGCATGTGCCGTTCCAGGTGGCCAGGAGGTGTTG